>NZ_JAAGPO010000024.1:0-79969 GCF_017104825.1 Burkholderia sp. Ac-20345
CGGCGCGGTCGCGATGTGCGTCAGGCGCGGGCGGAAGGCGGCCCGCGCGCGGCGAGTGCGTAGCGCTTCGACGGGCGGTGGGCGGAAGGGATCAGCGGCTCGGGCAGCGCATGCCGCACGGCCGGGGAAGCGGACAGGAACACCGCGTACTGCAGCGGCGGATGGCCGGCGAGCAGGCCGCAATAGCCGCAGCGGTCGAAATGTGCGTCCGACGGCGCATGCGGTTCCGCGTGCGCCACGAGCGTGTTGCCGGTTGCCGAGCAGATCGGTGCGGCCGGCAAGCCGTCATCGGGCGCCGCCGCGCGTAGTTGCGAGATCAGCGGCGCGACGAGCGCGAGCACGAGCGCGAACAGCCCGAGCCACGCGGTGGCCCGGGCCTGGAGCGTCGGCGCATATCGTGCGCCGGCGCGCGACGTATCAGGCTGCCGCGCGCGCCGCACGGCCGAACAGCAGACGGTCGATCAACCAGACCGCGACGATCGTCGCGCCCATCAGCGGGAAGACGATGCCGAGCAGCACGAGCCCCGCGATCCAGCCTCGCATCGGCGGTGCGCCCCGTTCGCGCGACGGCGCGCCCAGCTTGGCCGCAGGGCGACGCTTCCACCACATCACGGTGCCCGTGACGGCCATCGCGGCGAGCCCGAGCGACAGCACCGCGCAGATGATCTGGTTCGCGAGCCCGAAGTAGCGGCCCATGTGCAGCGACGTACCGTACGACACGGCCCGCGATACCGCGCCGTAGTCGTCATAGCGGATGTCCTTCAGCACGGCCCCGCTGTACTGGTCGATGTAGATCGTCCGCTCGGCCTTCGGGTCGTCCGGGAAGTACGATGCGGTGAACACGCCGTCCGCGCCGGACGGCAGCGCGAGCGTGTAGCCGCTCGTCACGCCGAGGCCCGCGACGATCGCGATCGCGCGCGCCAGCGGCAGCGGTGCCGGCGTCGGCGCCGACGGCGAATGCGGGACGGGCACGTTGCCGACCGCCCATGGCGTTTGCGGCAACGGCAGGTCGTCCATCACCATCCCCGGCATCGACTCGCCGGATTCGTGGTGATGCCCGGACGGCGCGGCGGCCTGGGCAGGCGCGGGCGCCGCGGCGGCACCGGGGCGCGTCGAGCGCACCGACCCGCCGCCCCATGCGCCTTCCGGCGCGCCGAGGTTCACGGTCGCGGCCAGCGCCTTGAAGTTCTTGCCCCACGAGCCCGACCACGGCAGCCCCGTCAGGATGAACGCGACCGTGCCGGCCGCGAGCCAGATGCCGGCCGTCGCGTGGAGGTTTTTCCACAGCGGCCGGCCGCGCAGTGACAGGTCGGGGCGCAGTGCCTGCCCGACGCGTGTCGTGCCGCGCGGCCACCACAGCGCGATGCCGGTGCCGATCATCACGAAGGTCCAGCATGCGGCGAGCTCCATCAGCAACTCGCCCGTCTTGCCGAGCAGCAGCTTGCGATGCAGCATCCGGTCGATCTGCATGAAGCGGTTCTCGACGCTCAGCGTGCCGAGCACGCTGCCGTCGTACGGGTTCACGTACACGCTCTCGCGGCTGCCGTCGCGCAGCCGGAACACATATTCGGCGCTGCGGTCCGGCGCGGTCGAGACCTGGACGGACACCGGCGTCGCGCCGACCGGCATCGCGGTGCGCGCGCTCGCGAGCAGTGTGTCGGAATCGAGTCGCGGTGTGGCGCGCGGCTCGACGACGAGCCGGTGCGGATACAGCAGCGGCTCGATCTGCGGCTGGAAGCAATAGAGCGTTCCGGTGATCGCGAGGACCACCAGGAACGGCATGACGAACAGGCCGGCATAGAAGTGCCAGCGCCAGAGCGTCCGGTAACCGGCGTGGGCGGATTGGGCGGGCGAGATGGCTCGCTCGACGGTGGTCGACATGGTGTCAGCTCCTCGTGTTCGTTGAGCGGCCACGCCGGCGCGGGCCGGCGGACGTCAACGCGCGTTGCACCCGCCTGCGCGCAGCGACGGAACGGGCGGCGCGACGCCAGGCGCGGAAGGGGCGCATGACGGCGTCGCCCGCGCGAGGCGGGCATGCGGGTGAACGCTTGAATCAGGTCGTGTGAGACGAACGGCATGCAGGCCCATGCACGTCGACGTGCACGAGCCGCTGGGCGGAACCGTCAGCAGAACAGGGGAGGCGCGCGGGAGGGGGGGCGATCGTCGAAGATCGATCGCACGATGGGAATACTGTCGAAGTGAATCCGGAAGCGTCGCGGCGCGGCGGCGGGAAACAGCAGCACCAGCAGCACGAACGACGCCAGCGCCGTGAACAGCGCCGCACCGAATGCGCACAGGCTGTCGCCGTTTCCGGACGATGCCGTGTTGTCGGCATGCGTGTCATGCTTGAGCGCATCGGCGAGCGCCCGCGCGTCGTTGGCCGGTGTGATCGGCGCGCCGGCATCGAAACGGGCGGCGAGTGCGGCCACGTTGACGATCAGCGGGCCGCGGCCCGAACACAGCACCACCGAGCCCGCATCCGGACCGTCCGGATCGAGCATCACGGCGCCCGACATCAGCGCGCGGGACAGCAGCGTCACGAGGAGGAACCCCCACAGAAGCTGTCGCGCGACGCCTTGCCGGAGCAGGAAGCGGCGAAGTGCGTTCATGGCGCGCGATTGTACCTCCGTTTGCGGGGAGGGGCGGGCCGTCACGCTGATGCGCGGCATCAGCCCGGCGTGCTGCCGGAAGCGGATGGGGCGCGCGCGGCGGCTATTCGGAACCGAACGATCCGCTGTCGGGCGGCGCGTTCGCCGGGCCATACGACCAGGTGCCGTCCGCTCGGGCGGTCAGCACGTTGCCCGAGCGCCGGTCGTACAGATGCCACTGTTCGTCGGCCGGTTCGTCGCCGTACGGCCAGGTCGTCAGCTTGCCGCCGAGGTCGAAATCGAACGCCCACGAACCCGGCTGGGCGCAGGGCGCGACCGATTGCAGGATCTGTCCGTCGAGCCGTTGCGCGGCGGCCGCGATGTCGCCGGATCGGGATTCGCTGTGCGCGAGCTCGTGACCGTCGAGCGCGATCGACCAATGGCAGTAGCAGATCCACAGATGCCCGTTGCCAGCCACCGTCACGTGCCGCGACGCGAGCCTGTCCCGCGCCGTCGCGGACAGGCCGGGCGAGCCGGCGAGCGGCTCCCGGACATGCAGCGCGGGTTGCCCGAATTCGAACGTGAGGAAGCTGCCCTGGCCTTTCGTCACGGACCAGGCAGGGGTTTCGCAGATGGCCGGCCAGATCTGGTCGAAGTCGACAGCGTTCACGGCGTGTGTCTCGCATCGGCGAAACCGGCGTCGGCCTCGGCCTTGGCGTCGTCCGCGCTGCCGTCATCGTCGGCCAGCAGATCGGACAGGTCGGCCGGCGACAAGCGCCGCATCGTCCGCTCGACGTCGTGATCGTAGCGGCGATCGTTCGGGTCGAGACGCTTCTGCGCCTTGCGGCCGTAGCGTTTCACGAACACGCCGAGCGCGCCGGCCAGTCGGGATTTCCGGTTCCTGGGGATCATGCGGCGAGGTTATCGGGCATGCGCGCGCCGCGAATCGGGAAGGGCCGCCGTGGGCGTGCGTGACGCCCGCGACAGCCGATGCATTGCGCCGGCTCAGGCCGGATACGCATCGTCGACTTTCAGGTTCGCGAGCCGGAACAGCGTGCGCAGCGTCTGCGGGTGAATGTCGCGGTGCGCGGCGAGCGACGTCAGCATGAAGTCGAGCACCTTCGCGTAGCGGAGCAGCACGAGGCAGCGCGCGAGATCGGGCGTGTGGCCGCGCATGTCCTCGGCGAGGTGGACCATTTCGGTGGACAGCGAGCGTGCCATCTCGAGTTCCATCTGCTGTTTTTCGGTCCAGTCGGGCAACGGCTGTTCGAGCAGCTTCGCGAGAAAGAGCTGGAATGACGTGTCGGACGAATTGGGCAGCGCATTCATGACGGGCCTCGTAACTTGCTCGGATCGTTCGGGCGTATCCGGTGGATGCACCCGAGCGTGGGTTCGTGTACGCGCGGTGATCGGCGCGGTTGTCCCCCGAATGGAATGCAGGTTCCGTACCAGCGCCGCGAGACGATTGTTGAGTAATGTTGAGCCATGGTGCGACGCGGGGCGGCGAGTCCCGCCGGTACTGGATGGCGAAGGTGATCGAGGGGGCCATCTACATGCGCGGTGCGATACGCGTGAGGGTCGCGAGACGGTGCGGCGAGGCGAAATGCTTCATGGATGTAACGTAACGCCGCGATAAAACGCGTCGCGTGGATCCCCGTTGGTCTGACGAAACGCACCGGCATGTGCGTGCCGCCTGCGCCTGCCAAGCGTTCGGCGTGCCGGAGGCGGTGGTGCGGCACGGCCGCCCTGGTCGGCGAAAGCCGATGGCGAATGTGACGGGTGTTTCAAAACCGAGACGTATTCGCGCGGCGATCCGGTTTGGCGACAGCCCAACTGGCCCAGCGAATTGTCGGCCAATTGTCCATGGGCAGACGGCGCGTGTTTGCCAACAATCCCTTGATCATCCCTGCGAGGTTCGACATGAGCGTCCACGCCTTCTTCTCGGCCAACCTGCTGCTGGCCTACACGGCCTATTTCATCGGTACGGCCAGCCCCGGGCCGAGCAATCTCGCGATCATGTCGGTCGCCGCGAACCAGGGCCGCAAGGCGGCGCTCGCGTTCGCGCTCGGCGTCATTTCAGGGTCGATGTTCTGGGCGACGGTGGCGGCGCTCGGCGTGTCGGCCGCGCTGCTGGCGTGGTCGAAGCTGCTGGTCGCGATCAAGCTGTTCGGCGGGTTGTACCTGCTGTGGCTCGCGTTCAAGTCGGGGCGCACGGCGTGGTCGGGCAAGGCGGCGGCATCGCTGAATGCGGCAGGCGAACAACGGCTGTCGCGCTTCTATGTACGCGGCGCGATGCTGCACCTGACCAATCCGAAAGCGATCCTCGTGTGGGTGTCGATCGTCGCGCTGTCGTCGAGCGGCGCGGGCGCGTCGCACGGCGCCGTCGTGCCGGGCTGCATCGTGATCGGGTGCCTGGTGTTCGGCGGTTACGCACTCGTGTTCTCGATGGACGGTGCGCGCCGGCTGTACGTGCGCGGCCGGCGCGCGATGGAAGCGTGTCTCGCCGTCGTGTTCGGCGTGGCGGGAATCCGGCTGCTGGTGTCGAACGTCTGAGGCGGGACGCCCGCAGGTCTAGCGGGCGGCGCGCCGCGTGGGCGAACGCACGGCGTCGCCCGGCGGCTCCGCCGGGCGTGTGAACAGCGACACGATCGTCTGCCGGAGCCAGCGGTGCGCGGGATGGCTGTCCCAGCGCTGATGCCAGATCACGCAGTAAGGCCGCGCGGGCATGCGTACCGGCGGTTGCCGCGACACCAGTTCCTTTTCGTGGATCGACAGATCGAGCAGCGTGGTCGGCAGCACGCCGATGAAATCCGACTCCCGGATGATCGCCAGCGCGGGCGAGTACGCATTCAGCGTGAGGACGAGATTGCGCTGCAGGCCGTGCGCGGAGAGCAGGCTGTCGTACACCGGCACCCGCATGCCGGAAAACCCGACGTCGAGATGCCGCGCCGCCAGAAAGCGTTTCAGCGTGAGCGGCCCCTTCGCGAGCGGGTGATCCTTGCGCATCAGGCAGCTCCAGTGGATCGGCCACATCTCGTGCGTGCGCACGCCGCTGCTCGGGCTCGAATCGTTCAGGTAGCCGCCGATCGCGAGGTCGACGCCGCCGCGGTCGAACATGGCCGGCAGGTCGGCGACGCTGAACGGCGTGAGCTCGATCCGCATCGATGGCGCATGCGTGCCCATGTACTGCGCGAGGCGCGGCATGATGCGCTCGACCGAGTAGTCCGACATCGCGATCGTGAAGGTGCCCCGATGCTCTTGCGGGTCGAACTGGTCGGGCGAGATCGCCTGCTTCAATGCGTCGAAGTGCGGCTGGACCGCCGACCACAGCTCGCGCGCACGCGCGGTCGGCCGCACACCCGAGACGGTCTTCTCGAACAGCACGTCGTCGAGCGATTCGCGCAGCCTGCGCAGCGCATTGCTGACCGCCGACTGTGAAAGCGCGAGCCGTTCGGCGGCGCGCGTGACGTTGCCTTCGGCCATCAATGCCGCGAACACGCGCAGCAGGTTGAGGTCGAGCTGGCGGAACACATCCTTCATCGCACATCTCCCATTCGGGTGCCGGCATCCAGCGCGTGGCGTCGGGAGCCGGCACATCGTGGCGGCCAGTGTCCGGGCCGCGTGCCGTTCGTGCAAGGCCGCGTTTGCCCTTGCGGAGAGCCGGCCGGCGCCGCGACGAAGTCGCGCGCCGCGCTCGCACCGTTATTCACGTTGGTGATGATCATATTCCGGAAATCCGTTGGACGCGGTAACGGTGCGCATCGAACATGAGCCCGAAACCACTGCAGCCAGCAGAGGGAGGAGACAAACGATGAAAGAGGATGCAGTGAATCCGGCCGGCGCCATCGCGCTCGATCGCCGTTCGGCGGCGGCGCAGCCGTCCGCGCGGGCAGGCACGATGCGCGACGTCGCGGCGGCCGCGGCAGGCAACGCGCTCGAATGGTTCGACTTCGTGATCTACGGCTATTTCGCCAGCGTGATCGCGAAGCTGTTTTTCCCGGTGGCCGGGCAGGTCGGGTCGCTGCTGCTCGCGACGGCAACCTTCGGCGTGGGGTTCGTCGTGCGGCCGCTCGGCAGTGTCGTGCTCGGGCTGTACGGCGACCGGTACGGCCGCAAGGCGGCGATGTCCGTCACGATCTGGCTGATGCTGGCCGGCACGGCCGCGATCGCGGTGGCGCCGCCCTATGCGCAGGCCGGCTGGCTCGGCGCCACGATCCTCGTGCTGGCGCGGCTCGTGCAGGGCTTCGCGGCGTCGGGCGAATTCGGCAGCACCGTCGCCTTCCTCGCGGAAAAGGCGCCGCCGCATCGGCGCAATTTCTTCGTGAGCCTGCAGATGTCGAGCACGATGCTCGCCATCGTGCTGGGCGGTACGATCGGCACGATCCTGACGACGTCGCTCAGCCCGCATCAGCTCGAAAGCTGGGGCTGGCGCGTGCCGTTCGTGGTCGGCCTGCTGATCGGCCCGGTCGGCTTCTACATCCGCAGGAGCGTGTCGGAAACCGATGCGTTCGTGCACGGCGAAGCGCTGCCGGTCGCGCAGGTGCTCAAGCGCCTGTTCGGCGAGCACCTCGCGTCGTTCCTCGCGGCGATCGGCGTGACGATCGTCAGCACCGCCGCGTTCTACATGTACCTGATCTACATGCCGACGTTCGCGGTGAAGCAGCTCGGATTGCCGATGTCCGCGCCGTTCATGAGCACGACGGTCGCCGGCATCGTGATGGTTGCGATCGCGCCGCTCGCGGGCCTGCTCGGCGACGTCTGGCGCCGGCCGGTCGCGATGGTCGCCGCGGCGATCGTCGTGCTGTCCGCGATCACGCTGCCGCTCTATTTGTGGGTCATCGCGAGCCCTTCGCTGCGCAACCTGCTGATCATGCAGGCCGCTGCCGCCGCGCCGATGGGCGTGCTCGTCGGGCTGGTGCCCGCGCTGGCCGCGCGCGCGTTCCCGGCCGCGGTGCGCAGCACCGGGCTTGCGGTGTCGTACAACATCCCGACGACGGTCTTCGGTGGTTTTTCCCCGCTGATCGTCACGTGGCTGATCGCGACCACGCACAACAAGGCTTCGCCCGCGCTGTACATCGTCGCGATGTCGGTCGTGAGCCTGGTCGCGCTGCTCGGGTTCCGACGCATGCCGCACGAATAAGCGAGCTTGATTCAGTCGATGATTGTGTCGTTGAAATGCAGGATAACGAATTAAATGTACGGGTACAGCGATATCGCAATGACCGGCTCGTACGGCCGCCCCCTCACCCTCAACAGGAGAAGTCACGCATGAAGTTCAAACCCACCTTCGCACCGCCCAGCGAGGCGGAACTCAAAGGGCGCCTCGACCGCGTGCGCGCTCGCATGGCGGAAGCCGGCCTCGATCGCTATGTGGCGTTCTCGCCGGACAACATCTACTACCTGACGAACTTCGCGAACATCGTGCACGAACGGCCGTTCGTGCTGGTCATTTCGCGCAGCGGCCCGCCGCAGTTCGTCGTGCCGCAGCTCGAGCAGCCGCATGTGCTGACGCGCTCGATCGGCGAACTCGAACTGATTCCGTACTTCGAATTCCCGGCGCCGGCCGGACGCGAATGGAGCGACCGGTTCAAGGCGCTGTTCGGGCCGGGCGAACGCGTTGGAGTCGAGTCGGTGTGTCCGTTGCAGGTCTATGCGCAGACGCCGGGCGAGCGCGTGTGCATCGACATCATCGACGACGTGCGGATGGTCAAGTCCGACTACGAGATCGGCCGCCATGTGTATGCGTGCGGGATCGCCACCGACGCGCACAACCTGCTGCTGAGCGAAGCGCGCCCGGGCCTCGGGATGGCGGAGATGTCGTCGCGCATTCGCGGCTTCATCATGCAGCGGCTGCTGGCCGACGATCCGTCGCTGAACCCGTTGGCCACGCGGATCGTCGCGGTGTTCCAGCCGGGCAGCGTGTCGCACGATCCGCACAACTTCAGCAACATCGACATGCGGATGGAAGAGGGCGGCCCGCACGTGTCGATCGTCAATGCGGTGATGAACGGCTACGGCGCGGAAGTCGAGCGGACCTTTTTCCTCGGCCACGTGCCTGATGCTGCGCGACGCGCGTTCGACGTGATGTCGGAAGGGCGACGGCTCGCGTTCGACGCGGCGATGCCCGGCGCGCTGCTGAGCGACGTCGATCGCAAGGTCAACGACTATTTCCGCCGCGCGGGGATGGGCGACCGGATGCTGCACCGGACTGGGCACGGAATGGGCGTCACCGCGCACGAGGCGCCGTTCTTCGCCGAAGGCTACGACCGGCCGATCGAGAAGGGGATGTGCCTGACGATCGAGCCGGGCATCTATATCGAGGGTGTCGGTGGCTTCCGACATTCCGATACGGTGTTGATCGGCGATGAAGGCCCGGTTCAACTGACCGGCGGGCCGCTCGATCTCGACGCGTTGACGTTCCAGGTTCGGGCGTAGTCACTCGCAGGTGCAAAAAAGCCGCTGCACGGGCGTGTGCAGCGGCTTTTTCGCGAGCGGCTCGCTTCAGAAAATGAAACCCGTATTGATGAACTTCGAGTAGTGATCCGACACGATCGAGTCGAGCAGCTGCTTGCTGCCTTCGGTCTGCTTAGCCGCGACCATCGAGCGGATCGAGAACGCGCGCAGCGCGTCACTCACCGACAGCGTGCCTTCCGCCGAATCCTTGCGGCCCGCGAACGGGAACACGTCGGGCCCGCGCTGGCACTGGCAGTTGATGTTCACGCGGCACACCTGGTTCACGAGCGGATCGACGAGCGCGCCGATCTGCGCAGGATCGGAACCGAAGATGCTGACCTGCTGGCCGTGATCCGACGTCGTCACGTAGTCGAGCGCGGTGTCGACGTCGTCGAACGTCGCCACCGGAATGATCGGCCCGAACTGTTCCTCGCGATACAGCTTCATCCCCTCCGACACCGGGTACACGACAGCCGGATAGAACAGCGTCTTGCTGAACTCGCCGCCCGAATGGTTGACGACCTGCGCACCCTTGGCCTTCGCGTCGTCGATCGCGTCCGTCATGTAGGCCGTGCGATGCATGCCGGGCAGCGGCGTGATGCTGACGCCCTTCTCCCACGGCATGCCGATCTTCAACTGTTCGAGCGCGGCGGTGAAGCGCTTCAGGAATTCGTCGACGATCGAGCGGTGCACGAGCAGCATCTTCAGCGCGGTGCAGCGCTGGCCGTTGAACGACAGCGCGCCGAGCAGGCACTCCTTCACGGTGAGGTCGAGATCGGCGTCGGGCAGCACGATCGCCGCGTTCTTCGCGTCGAGGCCGAGGATCGCGCGCAGCCGGTGCGACTTCGGGTGCTGCTTCTTCAGGTGGTCGGCCACCTTGCTCGACCCGATCAGCGCGAGCACGTTGATCTTGCCCGACGCGAGCATGTGCGGCACGACCACCGCGCCCGGCGCATAGATCGTGTTGATCACGCCCTTCGGGAACGCGTCGCGAAACGCTTCGAGCAGCGGCTCGAACAGCAGCGTGCCGTACTGGGGCGGCTTGAACACCACGGTATTGCCCATCAGCAGCGCGGGGATCAGCGTCGCGAAAGTCTCGTTCAGCGGATAGTTATACGGGCCCATGCACAACACGACGCCGAGCGGCGTGCGGCGGATCTGGCCGATCGTGCCTTCGGCGATCACGAAGCGCGAGTTCGCGTTGTCGAGCTCCTTCAGCGCGTCGATCGTCTGCGTCATGTACGTGACGGTGCGGTCGAACTCCTTCTGCGAATCGGCGAGGCTCTTGCCGATCTCCCACATGATCAGGTTCACCACCAGCTCGCGCTGCGCGACCATCCGCTTGATGAAGTCCTGCATGCACGCGATGCGCTGCTCGACCTTCATCGTCGGCCACTCGCCGCGGCCGGCGTCGTACGCGCGCACCGCGGCGTCGAGCGCCGCGTCGCTTTCCGTTTCGCCCATCACCGGGTAGCTGCCGATCTCGACCTGCTCGACGCTGCCGTCCGCCTGGCGCACGCACACGGGCGACAGCACGGTCTTGGTTGTGCCGTCCCACGGCCGCAATTCGCCGTCGACGAGCGACACGCGCTGGTGAATCGGTGAAGCCAGCCGGTACTCGGCGGGGATGTCCTGAAAGGCGGGAAACAGCTGCTGCAGGGAGGCGGAATCGGGCATGACGGTCTCGTTTGACGGGGTGTCCGGGAAGGACGGGCGATGCGAATCCTGAGCTGGTGATCCTCGATCCTGAATCGGCATCATGACGCGCGGACGACGACGCGTCACGCGTGACCATGGCCGAATCAACGAATGGAACCAGTTCCATTAAAAAGGAACGCCGACGCGAATGCAAGATTTACCGAGCCGAGCCGCGTGCACCGTAAGCATTCAGAAAGACTGTTGCCGAATGCTTGGTATAACACGCCAACTGCACCCGCAAACGTTTCCCTTGGGCCGGATTGCGCGGATAATGGCGCTTCGCGGCGAAGAAAAAAATGAAGTGAGCCTGAGAGCATATGTAGTGAAGAACGGAAGAAGGTCCGCCGCGTTGCCGATGCGAGGTCGGCTGCCCGGAGCGCCGGGTCGGGGTTGCCCGGTCCGGCGCGCACCGGACTTCGAATGCGTTCCGCCTGCTCCGACGGATGCTTCGTGATCCTCTCCAGTCTCGTCGCCGTCGTCTCCCGAATCCCGCCTATTGCCTGACCGTTCATCGCCCGATGTGGCCGATGGAATTCTTTCGTTTTTATTACGCTCGAGCCGCATTGAAGCCCGAAACAGAAAGGCATTCGTCAGGAATGCAGAGCGCCAAGCGCATGCACGTTGCGGGCAGGCGACATGTTGAAAATTAACTAAAAACACGAATCATTCTCGTTTAATATTTCGCTCCGTTACGAGCCGTGACGGAGCGTCACGGCTTCTTTCGTGCCGGTCCTGCCGGCCGGCAGCCATCCGCGCCGGCCATTCACGGGCCCGCCAGCGCGACGAGGCGATCCCTCGCGCGCCGCTTCTTGTTCACGGAAAGGATTTCGCCAGCCGATTCTCAGCGTGGTTCGCGCGTTGGCCGGATGCGTTTCCGTTCGCCGTTTTTCCTCAGCCTCTACTTCAACGATGAAACTCAACACGAGCGCGTGCCATGCGCTTCTGATCGCCACGTCGCTGGCCGGCGCACGCACCTCCTTCGCGCAGGCGAGCGATGCCGCGGCGACCTTGCCCGCGATCTCCGTCAATGCGGCAGCCGAGCATGCGTCGTACGACGGCGGCCACTCGCGCGCGGCGACCAAGACCGACATGTCGCTGATGGACGTGCCGCAGACGGTGAACGTCGTGCCGCACGCGGTGATCGAGGACCAGAACGCGACGTCGATGCAGGATGCGCTGCGCAACGTGCCGGGCGTGGGCTTTTCGGTCGGCGACGGCCAGCGCGACCAGATCACGATCCGCGGTTTCAACAGCATCACGGACCAGTACGTCGACGGCATCCGCGACGATGCGCTCTACTATCGCGACCTGTCGAACGTCGACCACGTCGAAGTGCTGAAGGGCCCGGCGGCCGTGCTGTACGGGCGCGGCTCGGCAGGCGGCATCGTGAATCGCGTGTTGAAGCGGCCGGAGGCAAACCCGGTGCGCGACGTGGGCGTGACGCTCGGCACGCGCGGCGAACGGCGCGGCGAATTCGACCTCGGCTGGAACGCGAACGATGCGGCGCGTTTCCGGATCACCGGCGCGGCCGAAAACTCGAACAGCTTCCGCGACCAGTTCCAGCTCAACCGTCAGGCGATCGCGCCGTCCGCGCAGTTCAAGCTCGACCGCGACACCGTGCTGAACGTCGAATTCGACTACCTGCACGACCGCCGCACGTCCGACCAGGGCCTGCCTGCGTATCTCGGCCGGCCGGTCAACGTGCCGATCAACACGTACTACGGCTCGGCCGACGCGGCGAACAGCTCGTACAACGACATCTCCGCGAAGAGCGCGACGGTGTCGCTCGATCACCGCTTCAGCGATTCGCTGTCGTTCCACGGCGCGATCCGCGCGTACGACTTCTCGCTCGAACGCAAGAACTACGTGACGTACGAGCCGATCAAGACCGCCGCGCACCCGGTCGTGACGCTTGACCAGTCGACGCGCCAGCGCACCGACCACGGCATCGACGGGATGTTCGAGCTTACGCAGAAGACGTCGCTGTTCGGCATGCGTCACGAGCTGCTGTACGGGCTCGAGCTGTCGCAGCAGCAGAAGTTCGACACGATCTACAGCGTGTCGAAGGTCGCGACCTACGATCTCTTCAATCCGCAGCAGGTGGTGCTGCCCGGCGTGCCGACCGGCGCGCGGGCGAAGACGAACGCGTCGACCGTCGTCGGGCTCGCGGGCGTCTACGCGCAGGACCTGATCTCGCTGACCGAGCACTGGAAGGTGCTTGCGGGGCTGCGCTTCGATTACCTGAACCAGATCCGCCACGACTACACCGCGTCGAACGTCAACCTCGACCGCACCGATCACGCGTGGAGCCCGCGCGTCGGCCTGATTTACGAACCGCTCGACTGGCTGACGCTGTACGGGTCGTTCAGCCAGTCGTTCTCGCCGCTGGCCGATACGCTGATCAGTTCCGGTGCGTTCTCGAACGGCGCCGCGCTCGCGCCGCAGAAAACCACCGCGTATGAAGTCGGCTCGCGCTTCGACCTCGGCGGCAAGGCGACGGCCAGCGTCGCGCTGTTCGACATGCGCCAGACCAACCAGCAGATCGGCGACCCCGCGAATCCCGGCTATGCGCTGCCGATCGGCACGCAGCACGTGCACGGGATGGAACTGGGCTTCACCGGTGAGATCGCGCCGAAGTGGTCGGTGTATGCGGGCTACGCGTACCTGAACGGGACGGTCGACGGTTCCGCGCAATCGACGGCGGCCAGCGTCGCGGTGTCGAGCAACACGCCGGGGCTGATGCCGCGCCACAGCGCGAATCTGTGGGTGAAGCGCGAGCTGCCGTACGGCTTCTATGCGGCGGCCGGCATGCAGTTCCAGTCGGCGCGCTATACGTCGGCGAGCGACCTCGTCACGCTGCCGTCGTTCACCGTGTTCAACCTGGGTGCCGGGTATCGCAGCAAGAAGGTCGACGTCACGCTCACGCTCGACAACCTGTTCGATCGCCGCTACTTCATTGCCGCGCACGGCAATGCGGACCTGTACAACATGCCCGGCGATCCGCGTACGCTGACCGCCACGGTGAAGTGGCACATGTAATGCACGCGATGCGCGCGTCAGGTGACAATGCGGGTCTTCGTCACGACGATCCGCATGTTACTGCCCATGATTCGCCAATCGCTTGATGCGTTGAGCATGACCGGCCGCGCCCGCGTGCTGTGCGCCCTGTTGTGGCTGGCTTGCGGCGCAGTCGCGGCGCGCGCGCAGACGATCCCGGCCGATGCCGAACCCGAATGCCGTTCGGTACATGTCGGCCGGGCAATCACGTTGTCGGGCCGTTATGCGCTCGATTACGGCGACGAATCGATCGGGTCGGAGGTGTGGTTCGAGGAGGACGACGCATCGGCACGGCGACTGCCGGACCGTTCTCAACGCGCGGGTGTGATGCAGTTCACGAACCAGGGCGATGCACGGCGCAGTCTGCGGCTGCCCGCCGCGCAACCCGAAGGCGTGTGCCGGTTCGACGGGAGCGCGACGCTCGTGATTCGCGATCTGGACACGGTGTGCCCGGGGCTGGAGGAGCCTGATCACGCGCGGCTGGTGAAGGTCGTGAAGGCCAGTCTGCCGACGCGACATGCGTGCGGGGCCGCCGCGCCATAAGGCTGGCGCGGCCGCGCCGTTACTCGACGTCCTCGTCATCCACCATATCGTCGCCATCCGCATCGGGATCCGGCGACGCATACGCGCTCGCCTGCTCGAGCAGCCAGCCGCGAAACAGCTCCAGCGGCTTGCTGTGGCTGAACTCCGTCGGATACACGAGGTAGTACGCGGAATCGCCGACGGTTGCCGCATCGCACGGCACCACCAGCCCGAGCTGCTGCAACTGTTCCTCGACGAAGAATTTCGGCACGAGCGCGATGCCGAGCCCGGCCGCGGCCGCGCTGATCAGCATCGTGTGCAGCTCGTAGCGCACGCCCTGCATCGTGCGGATGTCCTCGACGCCGTGCGTCTCGAACCACTGCGCCCACGCGCCGGGGCGCGTGGTCGAGTGCAGCAGCGGGTACGCGAGCAGATCCTCGACGCTGTGCACGGGCCGGTCGAGCAGCGCGGGCGAGCAGATCGGCACGACTTCCTCGCCGAACAGGTAATCGGACGACGTGCCGGGCCAGGTCGGCTTGCCGTAGTGGATCGCGGCCTCGAAGTGCGTGTCCTCGAACGAGAACAGGTCGGTGCGGCTGCCCATGTTCACGCGCACGTCGGGCGTGCGGTCGTAGAAGCTCTTGATGCGCGGGATCAGCCAGTGCGACGCGAAGGTCGGCAGCACCGCCAGCTCCAGGTAGCCGCCGCCGCTGCCGTGCGCGATGATCGACAGCGTGTCGCGGTCGAGCGCCTCCAGCGCGCGCCGCACCTGCGTGCCGTACAGTTTGCCGGCGCGCGTCAGCACGACGCGCTGCTTCACGCGGGCGAACAGCCGCACGCCGAGGCTGGCTTCCAGCGTCGCGATCTGGCGCGATACCGCGCTTTCGGTCAGGAACAGCTCCTTGGCCGCGTGCGTGAAGCTTTCGTGGCGCGCGGCGGCTTCGAAAGCCACGAGCGCGCCCATGTTGGGGATCTTGAATTTGCGCATGATGTTCGATTCGTCTGACGAACGGGCCTGCCCGGTGCGGGCCGGCGAGCGGAGCCAGGGACAGTCAATAATTCCAAAAACTCATCACATATCAATTTAATCTCGCTTTACGCCCGGCTGCAACCCTTTGAATAATGCTCCCCACGCAAGGTCAGGCGCCCGTGGGGCGGCCGGCCGACGAGTTGCCGGCACGTTTGCCGGCGGTCCCCCGAGACGAGAATCCTGATGCGCAATCCGAATATCGAGAGCTTGCTGACGAAGCTGCTGGGACAGGCGAAGACCGACGCCCTGTTCTCGACCCTGAACATGCCGGCCATCCTCGAAGAATGGGAAGACGGCGTCGTGACGCGCGCGGAAATCGCGCAGGCGATGAACATGGCGCTGTTCGAAGGGCTGCTCGAACGGTCGGCGAACGGCCGTGCGTATACGGCCGACGCGATTGAAAGCGGCGGCTCGGTCTATTTCGACCACGGCGCGCTGCGCACGGTGCGCTGGCCGAACACGGGCGCGCTGCCGCCGGGCGAGGCCGCGTTCACGCGCATCCTGCGTCCGCTCGGCTTCCGCCTGAACGGCCGCTACCCGCTCGACAAGCTCGGCATGACGGGCCGCGCGTATGCGCATGAAGACGCGCCGGACGAAATCGCGCAGTTCTTCGTCAGCGAACTGCATCCGGAACGTTTCTCGAAGGAATTCCAGCAGGCCGTGACGAACGTCGTGAGCACGTCGCGCGATCCGCTGTCGCCGGCGGCTGTCGCGTTGCTGTGGGAAGTCGAGCGCGAAGGCTGGCTGTCGCTGGAGGCCGCGCACGCGCTGCTGCCGGAGATCGTCGGCGCGTTCGCGCGCCAGCACGACCTGCCGAACGAGCTCGACTACGAAACGCTGCTGCTGGAATCGGCGGAAATGGCGTGGATCTCGACCGAAGGCAATGCGTTCAACCATGCGACCGACCGCGTCGCCGACGTGTTCAAGCTGTCCGACGACGAGAAGGCGAAGGGCCGGCCGATGAAGCCGGAAGTCGAGCGTTCGCGCTCGGGCCGCGTGTTCCAGACCGCGTATCGCGCGGATACCGTCGAGCGCGAATTCCGCACGCGCGACGGCGGCATGGTGAAGCGCAACGTGCCGGGTTCGTTCTACGAGTTCATCACGCGCAAGCGCACGTTCGACCAGGCGGCGCGCCGCTGGGTGACCGACCTGCGTTTCGATGCGGGTAACGCGCAGGGCATCTTCAAGATGACGGCGAACGCGGCGAAGTAACGCAGCGAAAGCGGGGCGTACCGCTTTCGGAAGAAGTGAGCCGATCGGGCAGGACGCACACGCGTCCTGCCCGATTTGCGTTGGGCGGCCCGTCATGCAGAGCGGAATGCGTGCGACCGGGCGAACGCCGGATCACGGCGTCACGGTCGTCGGTGAGATGGGGAGACAGGAAGGCGGCTGGCGCGCGCCGCGCCGTCAGAAGATGTGCGTGATCAGATAGAACAGCACCAGCAGCCCGACCGGCACGCCGAGCAGCCAGGCGATCAGGTATTTGCCCATGTCGTTGTCCTGGTGGCCGCGACGCCGTCGGCGCCGCGGTGGTTGCATTGATGCGCTATCGCATCACAGCTCGCGGTCGAATTCCTTCAACTGCTTCTCGGCCGCGTCGCGGGCGATCCCGTAACGCTCCTGGATCTTGCCGGCCAGATACTCGCGATTGCCGTCGGCCACCTTCAGGTCGTCGTCGGTCAGCTTGCCCCACTTGGCTTTCAGCTTGCCGGCGAGCTGCTTCCACTGGCCCTTGATCTTGTCCTCGTTCATGCTGTGCTCCTTGTCGTGCAGGGATAAAAGGCGCGGCGGCGTGCCGCGCCGGGAGGTCAGGCCTTCGCCTTCAGGCCGGATGCGTCGACGTGCTTCACGCCCTTGACCGCGCGCGACACGGCGATCGCCTTCTTCACGGCGATCTTGGTCGGCAGCACGCCCGCGAGCGTGACGACGCCGTCGACCGTCTTCACGCTGATGTCGACGCTCTTCAGGCCGTCGACGGTGGCCAGTCGGCCCTTTACCTTGGTCGTGATCCACGTGTCGGTGACGGGCTGGTTCGATTCGGTCTTCATGCCGTTGCCGGTCGATGCGTCCTGCGCAACCGCGTTCGTGAGCGGCGCGGCACTTAGCAGGAAAGCCGCGCTGACGGCGAGCAGCGTCGAAAGGTGGCGGGTCTTGTTCATGGGTGTTCTCCTTCGCTTGGCGTGATGAATCGATGAATGCGAACCGCGCCGCGCATCACCTGACGATCGGCGTGTCGTAGCCGGGCTCGCGCGGCGGCATATCGGGGCGCGGCATGTCGGGCGGCAGCGGAACCGGCGGATCGGTGCCGGGCGGCGGTTCGGGCGGGCTGTCCGGAGGCGGTTCGGGCCGCGTCGAATCGGGTGTCTGATGCAGCTTCATCGTGCTTCTCCTCTGCGGTTCGGAAGGCAGCGCATGAGCACCGATGCAGGACCAGCGTACCGGGGCGAACGTGTGCGGACATCGCGCAAATTCACCTGATCGGCTAGTGCGTTTGCACGGGGCGTCGTGAAGGGCGGGAGACGGGCGGGGGAGTGGCGCGGCGCGTAGCCATCGCACGCGCGGCGTGGAATGGCGGGCCAGCCGGATGCATGGCGGATCGGCGGGGTGTCGAACGATAGCGCGTGCCGTGCGAATGTACTATGCCGGATAGTGCATTCGCGCCTGTCGCGCACCGGTGCGGCACGCGATCATCGCCACACGCGCCGGCCGGCGCGTGTCGACGAAGCGGCAACGGGGCCGGCGGTCATGCTGACGACAGGGACAACCATTCGATGAACGAACAGGTCAACGAACAGGCAAACGAGCAGGCGCTGAAGTCGCATACCGACCGGCGCCAGCTGCACCAGATCATCGCGGGGCTCACCGAGGGCGTGATCCTGGTCGAGCCCGACCAGCGGATCGTGTGGGCGAACGAAGCCGCGCTCGCGATGCACGGCGTGACCGAGCTGAAGGCGCTCGGCGCGACCGTCACCGATTACCGCGAGCGCTTCCGGCTGCGCTACCGGAACAACCATCCGGTGCGCGACGGCCACTATCCGATGGATCGCGTGATCGCGGGCGAGGAGTTCAGCGACGTGACGGTCGAAGTCGAATCGGCCGCCGACGAAACCGTGAGCTGGGTTCATCGCATCCGCAGCCTCGTGCTGACGAACGCGGCCGGCGAACCCGACTGCCTCGCGCTCGTGCTGCACGACGCGACCGAATGGGCGAGCGCCGAGGAGCGCTTCGAGCGCACCTTCAACGCAAACCCGGCGCCGGCCGTGATCTGCCGGCTCGACGACCTGCGCTACGTGAAGGTCAACCAGGGCTTTCTGGACATGACCGGCCACGCGCGCGACGACGTGCTCGGCCGCTCGGTGTACGAGATCGACGTGCTCGAACAGGCCGAGCGGCGCGAACTCGCGATCGAGCGGCTTGGCGAAGGCGCAACGATTCCGCAGATGGAGGCCGTGCTGAAACTCGCGGACGGCAGCGCGAAGGCGGTGGTCGTCGCCGGGCAGCCGATCGACATGAACGACGAGGCGTGCATGCTGTTCACGTTCATGGATCTCGAGCCGCGCAAGCAGGCCGAGCGCGCGCTGCGGCAGAGCGAGGAACGCTTCGCGACGGCGTTCCGGATGGCGCCGGTCGCCACCGCGATCGTCACTGCCGACCGCTTCGAATTGCTCGACGTGAACGGTGCGTTCGCCGCGATGACGGGCCATGCGCAGGACGACCTGCTCGGCAAATCCGCGGACGAGATCGGGCTGTGGGCCGAACGCGGCGCGTGGCCGCGCATCGAAGGCCGGCTCGCGCGCGACGGCAACGTGCGCAATGCCGACGTGCAGATCCGCACGCGCGAAGGCGACGTGCGCGATTGCGTCGTGTCGGCCGACCCCGTCGCGATTCACGGGCGCGACTGCCTGCTCGTCGCGCTGCTCGACATCAGCGATCGCAAGCGAACCGAGATGGAGCTTGTCTATGCGATCGAAACGGCGATGCAGGATGCGTCGTGGTTCAGCCGCACGCTGATCGAGAAGCTCGCGAACGTGCGGCGCGCGAATGCGCCGGACGCGGGCGCTCAACTGTCGGACCTGACCGCGCGCGAGCGCGACGTGTTCGACCTGCTGTGCCATGGCCTGGCAGACAAGGAGATCGCCGGCCGCCTCGGGCTCGCGCCGAACACCGTGCGCAATCACGTCGCGACGATCTACGCGAAGCTCGACGTGCACAGCCGCGGCGAGGCGATCGTGTGGGCGCGCGAACGCGGGATCGTCGGCGCGGCCGAAGCGAACGGCGCGCGCGGCGAGAAGGGCGGCGCGAAGGGCAAGGACTGACATCGTCGGTACGAATGCACCAGATGCGCTGGTGCATCCGCATCTGCCGCGCGCGGCGCCCGCTTGCGATGCTGTCCACTCGGCGGTGCGGCGCTGGCCGTCACGTCGCCGGCTCTCCCCAACCATCGCAGGAGACGACCATGGACAGGAATCGCATCGAAGGCAAGCTCAAGCAGGTCAAGGGTTCGGTCAAGGAAGCGCTCGGCAAGGTGACGGGCGACCGCAAGACGGAAGCGGAAGGCGTCGCCGAACAGGAGGCGGGCAAGATGCAGGAGCAGGCCGGCGAGGCAGCCGATGCGGTGCGCAAGCAGGCGGGCACCGATCGGCACTGACCGATGACGCGGCGCCGCCGGCGCCGCGATGGCCGGTCGGGCCGTCATCGCAACGATGATGCGCCGCCGGCATGACCACGGCCGGCCTTGATGGACGGGCGCCGGCGCGGCTTCACGCGGCAACGATCCACCCACGGCTCACCGATGCGCGGGCCGCGGGCCGGCGGCGAACGCGGAACTTGATGATAAATCCTCACAACATAGTTCCGATATTTCGTTTGCTGGACGGGTATTGGCTACCCACAATCCATTCACCTCTTTCGCGATGAAAGGCTCTTCGGAGACGGAGCCGCGGCGATCGACCGGCCGGTTTGCGGGCATTGCATGACGCCCCGGCGGCGGACGAGATGACCGGCACGCGGGAGGTTGCCGACGCGCGGCGATCGCGCGTTGCATCCCGGCCCCCAGAACAAGGATTGTCATGACGTTCCGCATTCGTTCGCTTTCCGGCGTCGCATTGACCGCCGCGATCCTCGCGCTCCAGACGGGCGCGGTTCACGCGCAGGAGACGGTCGTCAAGGTCGGCGTGGCCGGCCCGCTGACGGGCGGCGGCGCCGCCTACGGCAAGGACATCGAGAACGGCGTGCGCATGGCCGTCGATGAAGCGAACGCCGCGCATACGACGGTGGGCGGCAAGCCCGTGAAGTTCGTCGTCGCGTCGCAGGACGACCAGAGCGATCCGCGCACCGGCGTGCAGGCCGCGCAGCAGCTCGCCGACGCGCAGGTGGCCGTCGTGATCGGCCACTTCAACTCGGGCACGACGCTGCCCGCATCGAAGATCTACGCGAAGGCGGGCATTCCGATGATCACGCCGTCGGCGACCAATCCCGACATCACGCGCGCCGGGCTCGGCACCGTGTACCGCGTGATCGCGACCGACACGCAGAACGCCGGCAACGCAGGCGCCTATGCGGCGAGCGTGACCAAGGCGAAGCGCATCGCGATCATCGACGATCGCACCGCGTTCGGCCAGGGCGAAGCCGACGAATTCGAGAAGTCCGTGAAGGCGAACGGCGGCACGATCGTCGCGCGCGAATTCACGAACGACAAGGCGGTGGACTTCAGCGCGCAGCTCACGAAGATCAAGAGCACCAATGCCGATCTCGTGTTCTTCGGCGGCCTCGACGCGCAGGCCGCGATGCTCGTGAAGCGCATGCGCCAGCTCGGCATCCGCGCGCAGTTTCTCGCGGGCGGCGGCGTGATGAACGCGAACTTCATCAAGCTGGCGGGCAATGCGGCGGAAGGCGCGTCCGTGTGGGAATACGGGCAGCCGCTGGCGCGTCTCGCGAAGGGCAAGGAGTTCGAAACGAAATTCAAGCAGAAGTACGGCATCGACATGCTCGCGTACGCGCCGTTCGCGTACGACGCGACGTGGATCGCGATCAACGCGATGCAGAAGGCGAACTCGACGAAGCCGGCCGATTTCAACGGCGCGCTGAAGGGCACGCGCTACGACGGCATTACGGGCACGATCGCGTTCACGAACACGGGCGACCTGAAGAACCCGAGCTCGACGCTGTATGAGGTGAAGAACGCCGCGTGGCAGCCCGTCACGACGAAATCGGCGGATTGAACGCAACAGGCGCGCGCGGACTTTCGCGGCGATGCCGGACGTGCTGAAATGCCATCAGCGATCGGTTGCGATCGCGGCGCACGCCGGTGTGGCAGCCGCACGAGTCCGCCCGCGCGACGCCGCGCGTGACGCGGCACGAACAACCTACGGGCGGGGCCGGCTGGCCGCGCCCAACATGTGCAACTGGAGTCAGTCGTGAGTTCTCAAGTCGTCATCGTCGGCGGTGGTGTGATCGGCAGCTCGATCGCCTATTTCCTGCGCGCCACCGATCCCACGGTATCCGTGACCGTCATCGAGCGCGACCCCACCTATGCGCGATCGTCGTCGGCGTTGTCGGCCGCGTCGATTCGCCAGCAGTTCTCGACGCCGCTGTCGATCGAGATGTCGCTGTTCGGTATCGACTTCCTGCGCACGATCGGCGAACGCCTGGAAGTGGACGGCCATCAGCCGTCGATCGACCTGCACGAAGGCGGCTACCTGTTCCTCGCGACGCCGGCCGGCGACGCGACGCTGCGCGAGAACCATGCGCTGCAGACGAGCCTCGGCGCGGATATCCGGCTGATGGATCGCGATGCGCTGCGCGCGAAGTTTCCGTGGCTGAACGTCGACGATCTCGTGTCGGGCGCGTATGGCGTGAGCGGCGAAGGCTGGTTCGACGGCTACGGGCTCGTGCAGGCGCTGCGCAAGAAGGCGCAGGCGCTGGGTGCGCGCTATGTGCCGTCCGATGTGAAGGAGGTGGTGCGCGACGGCCGCAAGGTGACGCAGGTGGTCACGGCCGATGGCGAACGCTATGCGTGCGACACGCTCGTCAACGCGGCAGGGGCGTGGACGCGCACGCTGTCGTCGCTGATGGGCATCGACATCCCGGTGTATGCGCGGCGCCGCAGCATCTTCAACGTGTCGTCGCCGGCGAAGCTCACGGATTGCCCGCTGCTGATCGATCCGACGGGGGTGTATTTCCGGCCGGAAGGGCGCACGTATATCTGCGGGACGTCGCCGAGCCCGGACCGCGACCCGGACGACCTGCCGCTCGACGAAGTCGACCACGACCTGTTCGACGAGGTGATCTGGCCGACGCTCGCGAATCGCGTGCCGGAATTCGAGGCGCTGCGGGTGGAGAACTGCTGGTCCGGGTACTACGAGTACAACGTGTTCGACCACAACGCGATCATCGGGTATCACCCGGAACTCGACAACGTCGTGTTCGCGAACGGCTACAGCGGCCACGGGCTGCAGCAAGGGCCGGCGACGGGGCGCGGGGTCAGTGAACTCATTCTGGGCGGGCGTTATGACACGCTCGACCTGTCGACGCTCGGCTGGGCGCGCGTGCTGGAAAACCGGCCGATCGTCGAAAAGAACGTCGTGTAGCGCGGCGTAACCCGCCCGGTGTGGTGGGCGGGATTCTCCTTGTGTCTCACCTCATTGGCCCGACTGTGTCGGGCTTTTTTTGTTGCGCGTGCAATTGCGCGTGTCAGCCGACACCGTAGATCGCGTCGCGCAGATCGAGCGTGTACGGGCCGTTCATCCCTTCGTAGAGCGTGTTCGACAGCGACACGACGGTGAGCCCGCGTGCGCGGTCGACGAACCACGAATGACCGTAGACACCGCCCCAGCGCCACGTGCCCGGGGACTCCGACGACAGCGCCGCGCGCGGGTCGCGCAACACGGAAAACCCGATCCCGTAACCCGCACCGGGCAGGTCGGGCAACTCGAGGTTGCCGGTGTGGACGCGGCCCATCTCGTCGACCAGGTCGGCCGGCAATACCGTGCCGCCGCCTGCCCGCAGCGTGTCCAGCACGTTCAGTACGTCGCCGGCGGTGCCGACCATCCCGGCGCCGCCCGATGCGAATGCATCGGCATTGAGCGCGCGCGACGGCGAGTACGTCACGCCGACGGTGCCTTCGAAGATGGGCACGGTTTCGTTTTCGGCGAGCCGGTGCGGCTGCGGCGTGTCGTTGACGTAAGGCGTCGCGAGCCGCGCGGAATCGCGTGCGACGAATCCCGTGTCGCGCGTGCCGAGCGGGCGGAGCACGAGCGTATCGACCGCATCGGCAAGCGGCAGCCCGCTGGCGGCCTCGATCACCGCGCCGACCACGTCGATCGAGAGCGAATAGTTCCAGCCGGTGCCGGGCGCGTACTGCAACGGCACGCTCGCGATCCTGCGCATGTTTTCGGCGAGCGTGATCGATGCCCCATCGAGCCCGTCGGAGACGCCCGCGCGCGCATATGCGCAGGTCGCGTCGGCTTCCGCGAAGCGATAGCCGAGGCCGGCGGTATGCGTGAGCAGGTGGCGCACCTTGATCACCGGCACGCTGCCGTCACGCAGCGCCGGACGGAACTCGGGCAGCCAGCGCGTGACGTCGTCGTCGAGCGACAGCTTGTGCTGTGCGACGAGCGCCATGGCGGCCGCCGAGACGATCGGCTTCGTCACCGACGCGAGCCTGAACAGCGTGTCCTCGCGCATCGGCGTGCGTGCTTCGCGGTCGGCGAACCCGGCCGCGCGGCGATAGACGAGTTCACCGTCGCGTGCGACCAGGACGACCACGCCGACGAGGCGTTGCGTGTCGAGCTGGCGGGACAGGACCGCATCGATGCGCTCGGCGAGCGCGGGATCGGTAGACGGCTGCAGTGACGAAGCGGAAGAGGAGGTCATCGAAGGTTCCGTCGTGAAGAGTCTGGTCGACATGTTATGGGCTGCGTGCCGCACGCGTCGTTAACCCTTACACGGAACAGGGCTACGTGCGCCCCACTGGCCGGCGCTGACGCGCATCGAACCGGATTGCGGACAAAATATGCCCCAATCGGCCGGCGGCGTTCGTTAGAATCTGCTTTCGTCGAGGAAATGACGCAGTTGCATTGGTGCAGAGCAGTATCGAGTCGCAGGCGCTGCGCGCCCGGATTCCATCGTTCATCTTTCACCGGAGGCGAGCATGCCAGGATTACTTCCCGATGTTGACCGCGAGGGGCTCCTCGAATATTCGGTGGTGTACACCGATCGCTCGGTCAACCATATGTCGCAGCGCTTTCAGGGCGTCATGCGCGACATCTCCGGCACGCTGAAGAAAGTCTACAACGCGAAGTCCGTCGTGATCGTCCCCGGCAGCGGGACGTTCGGCATGGAAGCCGTCGCGCGGCAGTTTGCAACGAACAAGAAGTGCCTCGTCATCCGCAACGGCTGGTTCAGCTTCCGCTGGTCGCAGATTTTCGACATGGGCAGCATTCCGTCCGAAACGACGGTGCTGAAGGCGCGCCCGGTCGAAGCAGGAAGGCAGGCCGCGTATGCGCCGGCCCCGATCGACGAAGTGGTCGCCGCGATCAAGGAACACAAGCCGGATCTGGTCTTTGCGCCGCACGTCGAAACCGCGTCCGGGATGATGTTGCCCGATGGGTATCTGCGCGCGGTGGCCGACGCCGTGCATGCGGTCGGCGGCATGTTCGTGCTGGATTGCATCGCGTCCGGCACGGTGTGGGTCGACATGCAGGCCAGCGGCGTCGATATCCTGATCAGCGCGCCGCAGAAGGGCTGGAGCGCGTCGCCGTGCTGCGCGATGGTCATGCTCAGCGAGCTTGCCCGCGAACGCATCGATGGCACGACCAGCACCAGCTTCGCGTGCGATCTGCGCAAGTGGTTGCAGATCATGGAGGCCTATGAGGGCGGCGGGTTCGCGTACCACGCGACGATGCCCACGGACAGCCTCACGACGCTGCGCGACGTGATGAAGGAAACCGAGGCGTACGGCTTCGACAAGGTGAAGGCGGAGCAACTCGAGCTCGGCGAGCGTATTCGTGCGTTGCTGGCTGAAAAGGGATTCCGGAGTGTCGCGGCGGAAGGGTTCGAGGCGCCGGGTGTCGTGGTCAGCTATACGGACGACGACGGGATTCGAACCGGGAAGAAGTTTGCAGACGTTGGTTTGCAGATCGCGGCCGGCGTTCCGTTGCAGTGCGACGAGCCGGAGGATTTCAAGACGTTCCGGCTTGGGTTGTTCGGTCTCGACAAGCTGCATGATGTCGATGGGGCGGTTGCGCGGTTTGCGGACGCGCTGGAGCGGATTCTCTAGGTCGACCGCGCGAAGCCCCGGAGCTGAGGATGAGCGCCGCGTCGTGCGCCAATGGCGCCCGGGGACTACACGCTAGCCGCGCTCGCTTACGAATACGGGGTTCCCCTGTCGAGCGACAAGCGCGCAATCTATCCCGCAGAAGAGCGCGCTCAGCCGGCGCGCATTCCGTAACAAACAGTTGTGCAGAGAGGGGACGGGGAGCATGCGACACCGCTTGCGCTCCCCGTCCCCGGTGATACTCGCTACTCGGTCCGGCAGGCCGCGCGGAGCCGCACGACAACCGCCACGATCCGCGTCCAGGCAGTCGCTCTAAGTCGCCTTTTTTACGGCCGGACACTTCTGACGCCTGGGGCCCATCGCCGAGCAATTAACCGATGTTTTCTCCTTGAGGAATCTGGCCAAGAATGCCATCGTCAATGCTCTTGACCTTCTTGGGATCAAAGTAGAAATTATCGAATGTGGCTTGGTCCGGAATCAAGCGCTTCACGCCATTGGTCACCAACCAAATCGATGAAGACGACTTTGCGCCTCGATAGAGTCCGGCTTCGTTGGTCAGCGGAATGCTGGCAGGGATTTGGTCGATCAGATAATCGCTTTGCTTGACGCCGCTCCAGGACGGGAACAAATTGTCGTATGTAATCGAATCCGGAATCGCCTGGCGTAAACCATTGATAACGAGGTAGATGACAGGGCTGATGCTTGATTTGACGCGTTGTCCGTCGTATTGAAACGGATTGCTGCCGACCAAGCCTTCTTTTGCTTCCTTTTCGGAGACGGTGACGACGTCTTTTTCGGAGTATGCGACTTGCGTGCTCATGTTTATCTCCAGCTTTCTATTGGTTGATTGGTAACCCAATTAAAGAATGAAAACAACCGGCCTTGTCATGATTGGGCTGCCGATTGACTCAAGGTGAATCGATTCGGCAGCTTGATTCTATATGTGTGCTATCCGAACGCAAGATGAGAATCGTCATATATTAATTCTCTTTTATTCATTTGTTATTAATATTCCTGGTTGGTTGTAATAATTTACATTCCTGGTGTAATTATTTCGTTTTGGTAATCTATTGGACAAATTGTGTAGAATGCAGTGCATTCATCGATTAAGGGGTGAATCAGGTTTTTGTAACCTGTGGGACGAGCACGATGTCCGACCTCGACACGCTGCCCGTTCCATGATGGTGGGCAGGTATGCCCCCGGGCCTGCCGCGTCGCCAGCTTCATTGCCTGGTTCGACGCACGCGCTCGGGTTTTGTGTTCGCTGTACCCGTGCGCCGCGAGATCGATCTCCATCGACACGGCCAACCTGAAGGGTTCGCATGGAATACGTTGTTCGACAGGAAGTCCCGTCGGTATCCGACTACATCGACATTCGTCTTGCCGCGGGGTTGAGCAGGAAGTCGGAGCGGGCCGCGGCGATCGGGTTGAGGAATGGCCTGTTCAGCGTCGTGGCTTACGGCGATGGCGCCCCGGTCGGAATTGGCCGGGTCATCGGCGACGGCGGCTGTTTCTTCGAGATCGTGGATATCGCGGTATTGCCGGCGCACCAGAAGAAGGGCTTGGGCGACCTGATCATGCGCGCACTCATGCGCTACGTTCACGAAAATGCGCCGCCGACCGCCTATGTCAGCCTGATGGCGGATCACGGCACACCGAAGTTCTACGAGCGCTACGGTTTTCAACCTTCGGTATTGCCCGAGAAGGCGGGGATGTTTCTGCGCATCACGTAACGTTGAGGCGTCGTATTCCCTGTCGCGGTGCGGCGGCCCGGCGTACGCCGGTGCGCCCGCGCTAATTCACGCATTCCGGCACCACAGGGTCGTTGCTGCCGGTATAGACGAATCCGTCTGAGATCCATTGATTCGAGTCGAGTCGATACCAAAGCCGTGTGGCGCCCCAGTTGCCATTCACGGAGTCGCCGTACTTGTGGCAAGCGAGCTGCACGGTGCGCCCATTCTCGAGCGAACCGACGATCGGCGCCGACAATGAAGGCGCGCTGCGCAGATTCGCCTGACCCGGTGCCTGTACACGCGCGCTGACGGGCGTGGACGGATCGCCGGAATCCGCGCTCCCGTAGTTGACCAGCCATGCCTGCGGGGAGACGCGTCGCTGATTGCGAACCGCGTATCCGGAATACGGCGAGGTGCCCTCGAAGAATTGCCAGCCGCCGATCGTCATGCCATTGACGGACACGTCATTGCCATCCTTGCTCAATGAAAAGTGAACATGCGGCCCCGTCGTTTGTCCGCCGCATGGCAGGCCGTTTCCGACGCTGCCGAGATATTCCCCCTGACGGACACGCGTACCGCTGTTCAGCGACGTCAGCTGGACCATGTGGTAATAAGTCGTCGTATAGCCATTGTCGTGAACCACCTTCACGATGGCGCTGCCGTCGCGCTCGCAGCTCTTGTAAAGATAGCCGTCTCGCGCCGCCAGCACGCGGCCGTTGCCACCTGAGAAATCGAGGGAGTTATACGGCCTGCTTTGTCCGGACCAGCCGTGTGCACCGCCCGTCCAATACCACCCGGCATTCGGTTCCCACGGCAACGCAAGGCCCGGTTGCGGCAATGCAGCCGACCGCGGTGCAAGCGATGCGCGTTTCGACGCCAGATTTTTCCGCTCGTCGGCCGCGAGCAGCGTGGGTGGCGCCGCATCGAGCAATTCTGCAAACTTGCTGCTGCCTTCCACACCTGAGATCCATCGGCCATTCACGTTGCGCGCAATGAACAGCTTCGTGACGGGATCGGCGGATTCATCTTCGCGCAGGATTTGCGTCGCAGTGCCAAATACCCATCCGGAAACGTCGTCGGTTTTTATTGCCTCGACCAGGTTGTCGTCCGACCGGGCCGGCAGCGTCAACGTCCTGCCCGATCGGGATTCAAGCGCCTGCCCGATCGAGCGTTGCAACGACGTCTCGATTGGCGCCGCATGAGCGATTTCGGCAAGGCTGGCTGCAATCAGCAGGATTCCAATGAAGTATTGAATCGAATTCGATGCAGAACGATCTAATAAATTGCGCATAGTTAAATGCACCACTGAGAGGATTTTCAAGAAGTTCACGACGGCGCCAGCAAGCCTACATCATTCGCCATTCATTGCAAGGAAAATGGAATATATCTTGATGCGTTTTTAAATTGGCTGATTCAGATGAAATTGTTGATGCGATAGTTTCAAAGTTATTTGACTACTCGGGAAACCAGAGTCGATTGATCTGGAATCACCGTGCGGGGGCGACACTCAAATCTGAAGTGCAACACTCTCGCCATCCATCAATGTTCGCGAATGGCAAAGAGAACGTACCAACAACCGCAACCTGAAGAGCGCATGTGAAATCCCGACGTCGACGAATCCGCGATCCATATACGCGAGGCGCAAGCCGCTGGGCATCCCCGCAGGTTCGTACCGAGGGGCGATGGGACAATCTTTCCGGCCTTAGAAGCAAGGTCGCTGACACGCACGCGCGACGCAGCATTGCGGCGGGCCAACCGGACCGATTCCAAGGCTCAATGCGTCGTGAAATTCGGCCCGGTCACTGGCCAGTGCACATTCACCGGCGATTCGGACGAAACGCCGACCGATTGCGATTGCGGCGAGTATCCGCTTGCGTCTGCCGAGCAGGGCGCATCAAGTGACCCGGAAGTATCGGTCAAGCGTATCGATGCGAGCGATAATCGACGCGCAGGCGCTTTCCTCGGAAATTTCTATTTGAACCAGCGCGTGCTCGACCAGGAGGTGTTTTATGTCGACGTCGGTTCTTCGCAGCCTGCAGAAAAACGTTGAGTCACGGGCGACGAAAGCCGTATTTTTGCCGTGGTTCGCAGGCATCCTTCGAACCACGGCATACAGGCGTTTCGTGCGCTACCGTGTCAAGCAGTACAAGACGTCAGGACACCCTTCCTCGTTCCTGCTTCCGTCGCTGTACGCAATCGCAACGAACCCATGCCGCTCATAAAACGCAGCGGCATCGCGATTCATCTGGAACGTATAGAGCTGGAGCCTGCCGACCGTCTGCGACTTCACCGATTCCAGGAGGGAGGAACCAATCCCTCGTCGCTTGAATTCGGGGCACACATACAACTGGTCAAGCCAGGCCACGCCATCCGTGACAACGTGTGCGGCCATACCGACGATGCGCTGATCGTTCACGGCAACGGTAACGTTGCCCGACGGCACAAGTATGTTGGCAACCCAATCGCGGACGGCGGATTCGGCGTGCGCGAGCGGCGCATAGGAGGCCAGCGTATTGCGCGACTGTAGATAGACTTCGGCCACCTCTGCGGCATCGGCCGCAATCGCGCGACGCAAGATCAAGGGCATGTATCTCCCGCTCCGAAATCTTCAAAAGGTGCACAACGATAGCAGCACGGAATCGAACTTCCAAGATTGCGCAGACTGCGCTGAAATTGGCGAGATTCGAAGATCAACGCACGTACCGAGTCTGCGGTACAGCGAATCAGCAGCGAGATCTCGTTACCGATTCGCAGCTTCATTCCGGGATTCCCGGGACTCGACATTCCCGTATCATCTGTCCGACTCGCCGGGATCGCACGAACTGGCGATTCCGCACAAACGAGAGGACGAGCGATGAAGGGCGAAGGGCGCGGCCACGGTAAAGCGATCGGGCAGAACGCGGCGGCAGATCCGAAGCGGGCCGGTATCGCACCCGTCGCAAAGAGCACCGACCCGCACGACTACCAGCATGCACCCGGTATCGCGGCCGTCATGCCGAAAGCATTCCCCGACGGCTTCGTCGTCGCAGAGCACCGTCACCCGCGGGCACAACTCGTCTACACCACGACGGGCATCGCCGAAGTCATCGCCTGCCAGTCGCTCTGGATGATTCCGCCGCATCGCGCACTCTGGATTCCGCCCGACCTGCCGCACGCAATGCGCGCCCACGGGCAGCTCGAAATGCGCACCGCTTATGTCGACCCGCAAGCGTACCGATCGGCAACCCCGAATCAGCCAAGCCTGGTCAACGTTTCGCCGCTGCTGCGCGAGTTGATCGTGCGCGCGTCGTCTTTCCCGGTCGAAGTCAGTCCCGACGGACGCGACGATCTCGTCATCCAGCTCATGCTGGCCGAAATCGAATGGTCCGCCGAGCAACCCTTGCGGCTGCCGTCCGGCCAGGACCGGCGTCTTGCCCGAGTCTGCGACGCGATGCTGGCGAATCCGGCCGATCAGCGAACGCTGACGGAATGGGCCCATGAAGTCGGCGCATCGAGCCGGACACTGGCCCGGCTGTTCGCCGCTGAAACCGGCCTGTCGTTCAGCCAGTGGCGCCAGCAGGCCCGGATTTCGGCTGCGCGTCCGCTGCTGGCGTCGGGACGCTCGGTGATCGCCGTCGCGGCCGAACTCGGCTACGAAACCACGAGTGCCTTCTCGACCGTGTTTCGCCGGTTTTCCGGCATGACGCCCAGCGCTTACGCCAAACTGTCCGATTCCGCGTAGCAAACGTCTTTCCAGCACATGCCGGGCGTGGCGCGTGCCCTTATCGTGTCGGTCATCGAACCCACTGACCGAACGAGGCAAGCCGACATGACGCGACACGACATCGAATTCCTGTCCGAAGCCGCCACGCTGCGTGGCTGGTACTACGAGCCGGCGCGGCGCATCGCCGATACGCCGACGTATCCGGCCATCGTGATGGCGCACGGCTTCTCCGGCGTGAAGGAACAATATCTGGACCGTTACGCCGAGGTGTTCGCCGCCAGCGGCTTTGGCGTGCTGCTCTACGATCACCGGAATTTCGGCGCGAGCGACGGGTACCCGCGTCAGGAGATCGACCCCGTGCAACAGAAGCGCGGCTATCGCGATGCGATCAGCTATCTGCTCACACGCCCGGACGTCGACGCCGAACGCATCGGCATCTGGGGCTCGAGCTACAGCGGCGGCCACGTGCTCGAAGTCGCGGTGATCGACCGGCGTGTCAAATGCGTGGTGTCGCAGGTGCCGACGATCAGCGGGTATCAGTCGGCGTTGCGCCGTACGCGCTCCGATCTGGTGCCGGCGATGCTGGCCCGCTTCGACGAAGATCGCAGGCAGCGATTCGCGGGCGGTCCGCCGGCGATGTTGCCGGCAGTCAGTGTCGATCCCGTGGTGGCCTGTGCGATGGCCGGTGCGGAAGCGTACCGGTTCTTCACGGAGTCGGCGGCGCAGTTCGCGCCGAACTGGAAAAACGAAGTGACGCTGCGCAGCGCAGAGATGTTGCGCGAGAACGAGCCGGGCCAGTATGTCGAACGCATCTCGCCCACCCCGTTACTGATGATCGTGGCCGACCAGGACCTGGTGACGCCAACCGACCTGTGCCTCAAGGCGTGGGGAAACGCGCTGGAGCCGAAGCGGCTGCTCATGATCAAGGGCGGACATTTCACACCGTATATCGAGCACTTCGACGCAACCAGTCAGGCGGCGGCGGAATGGTTCAGGTTGCATCTGTCCGGTGTGCGTTGATCGGGCATGTTGACGCGTTGGCGGTGTTCTCCGCTTGTATGAAAGTCGCCACCGGTTTTGAAGGTGACTGCGTTTGCCTCGCAAGTGGAAAGGTGATGCGCGACCGCGTCGGTCCGACAGCCTGAAGCGACGCTGGCATACGACACGCGGAGCCGCGCGGTTACACCGGCCGGCTCACGGGCGATGTGTCACCACTTGGCCGCACGCAACCGCGACCGATGCCTCGTTATATGGAGTAATAGCTGTAATTTGGCCTGAAATTTTCTGTCCGGCGACTCGGGCTAGACTGGTCTCGCCTTGATACCCCCCCAAGGTGTTGTTGTGTTCTCGGCTTGGCCCGCGCTTTCCGGTGCGGGCCAATTTTTCGGGCGGGCGCCACTGGTGGCCGAACGATCGCCGACCGGATGCACATTGGAGGAAACGTAGCGTGTCAGCACGCCCGACAGTCCGCGATACCGCCTCGCTCGTGCGGATCGCCGCGTTGAGCGCGGCGGCGGCCGCGACGATGTCCACCATGCCGCCTGCGTTCGCGCAAGCCAGCGAGCCCGTGACCAGCAGCGTATTCGTGCACCGGTCATACGACACGGGCAATAGCGCGATCAACGAAAACTTCCAGTACATCGCGCATCCGCCGATACAGCCGGTTGCCGCGAGCGCGCCTCCGGTCACGCGTGGCGCGCACCGTGGCCGACGTGGACAAACGGGCACCACGAATTCGGCAGGTGCAACGGGCGGTGGAGCGAACAACGGGTCGAACAGCGCGGCAATGCCTTTGCCGACCATGCCGGCGGACGGGTCATCCGGCGCGCCCGTTTCGCAGTAGCGGTACTTTCCGAATCCTTTCGGACAAACCTGTCGATTGACGATCCGCCGCAACACCGTGCGCGATTGCCGGTTATCGCCAGGATCATGATGACGTCAGGTAGCACGGTGTGACCGCTCGATGAGGGGTGAGCGGGATGTCTCCTTGTATCTCGCTCGTTGGCCCGACTGTGTCGGGCTTTTTTTGTTGGGTCGCGCACGGGTGTGCCGGCGACGGCTACGTGTGGCAACATCGCGGTGATTTGCACAATCCATCCGGGGGCCGGCAGACCCATCTATCCGAGGGGGAGTCATGTTTGACCATGTCAAATTCGGCGTGAGCGACTTTGCAGCCAGCAAGGCGTTTTTCCTGAGCGCACTTGAACCGCTTGGCGTCGTGGTGCAGGGGGAGGGCGAGCCTTCGTACGGCATAGAGATTTCTCCGCCGGGCAAGCCTTCGTTGTGCCTGTTCCAGACGGCGGAGAAACCGGCGCATCTTCACATCGCGTTCGTGGCCGATAGCCGGCAGCAAGTCGAGGCGTTCTATCACGCGGCGCTGGAGGCAGGCGGGAAAGACAATGGCGCGCCGGGGCTGCGGCCGCATTACCACGCGAATTACTACGCGGCGTTTGTCATCGGGCCGGATGGACACAATATCGAGGTGGTTTGTCATCAGGCGGAGGGGTGATCTGCGCAAGCGTGTGGAACGCGGCCATCAATGGGGCGTCCATCTCGCGCACTGAAGAACCCGCGCTATCTCGCGAACCGCGTCGACGGGCTCCATATCCGCGCATGGCCCGCCGCAACCGTTCATTCGACAGACGCGGCCGGATCATCGACAATTCGCGGCGATCACAACATGAGAGAAGGGGCCAGGTGCATGCGCGGGTTCTGTAAAGCGCTCGGAGTGATCCTGAGCATGTCAGTCGTTGGCATCGCGGCGGCTCAAGCCGCTTCCAGCGAACTGGCATTTCCGCGTTTCACCCAGGCGGAGGGCCGGACGGATAGCGACGGCCTCCCGCTATCCGGCGCGAAACTCTGCGTGCTTCCCGAGCGTGCGCCGTGCTTCCAGATGCCGCCTGCGCCGCTTCCCAATTCGCCGAAGGAGTTTTACCAGTTCGGACTGATGCCACGATCCGAACGATTGCCGATTGCGTCCGGCGGTTCCTGGGTGTTCTTCTCGGGGATGTTCTCGGGTGGCGGCAGCGGGATGCTGGAGCGCGTGGCGATCTTGCGTTATGGCGCGAACGGCAAGATCGAAAACCTGATGCCGGAAGTCACCCAGACGGAGTCCGCTGACCGCGCGATGTGGAAGGTGCCGGACGTGTCGCCCTATCCGGTGTTCGTTCGGGCGGACTTCGTGTGGGCCGACAACGAGGATCATTTCGGCAAGCACTTCTTCGAAGTCGATGCGTGGGTGTTCGATCCCGCAACCAGCCAGTACAGGAAGCGGTTTTCCTACCGGACGACCAGGCGCTATGAGCGCGGCGACAGCTCGGATCATGTACTGAGCGCCGAGCGTGCGGAAATCATGCGGCGCCTCGCCGCGAGCAAGTAGCCTGCGCACACACGTGTACAAGAAGCCGGCGACGGGCTTCGTCGGACCGGAGCAACTCGAGCGGCCCCCTGCGTCAAATTGCCGAAAGCGAAGCTGCGCCCCCGCGGCGCATACGCCCGGGGGCATCGCACGACTGTAAATGAAGCGCGTCAGCGAGTAGCGTTCGCCGCCGCTTCGTCGATCAGCGCGGCCACTTCGACGGGATGCGACGCGAGCGACGCGTGACTGGCCGGCAGCGTAATCACCTTTCGCGGATTGATTCTCGCGGACATGCGCTGTTGATTCTCCGGAGCGATCATCCGATCGTCTCTGGAGATCTGATACCACGACGGTTTGACCTTCCACGCCGGCGACGTGATTGCGTCGCCGAAGGTGCTTGCCAGCGGAGCCTTTTGCGTGACGGCCATGACGAGCCCGTCGTCGTCGCCGAGGTCCTGGCAAAAGCTCTCGTGGAATTTATCCGCTTTGACCCACAGATAGCCGTCGCTGTCCGGCGCGAGGTTGGCTGCCGCGGCCGGCGGATGCTGCTGCGTAATTGCGCCGGGGCTTTCGCCGGCGTCCGGCGCGAAGGCGGCGATGTAGACAAGCCCCGCGACGTTGTCCGCGCTACCGGCCTCGGTAATGACGGCCCCGCCGTATGAATGCCCGACGAGCAGAACGGGGCCTTGAATTTGGGCGATCATTTTCCGCGTGCGATTGACGTCATCGGCCAGGGACGTCAACGGAAGTTCGACGGCGTGAATCGACCGATGACCTTTTCGGCTCAGTTCGACAATGACCTTGGCCCAATGCGCGGCACCGCCCCAGAAGCCATGGACGAGCAAGATTGTCGGCGTGGTGTTCATCGAGATGCTCCTCAGTTTAGAGATCGAATGTTCGAATGTCTTGAGACGATTCGTGACATGCTGTGCGTTCGGACTGCTGATATTTGGCAAGCGCGCATCAGCCGGACTGCTCGTTCGATGGAGCGGGCGACGGGCGATGCCGGCTGAAATTATCGAATGGCGCATCCATCGGATCTACGGCCAAAACGCCGAAGATTATGCCGAGACGCCACGAAGCGCGAGAAACCCCACTCCATATGGCAAGGACGTTCGATGCATTCGCCAGATGTGTTCTCCGAGATTTATGCCCGTGCGCGCGTGCGCGGTCGGGTGAGCGTATTGACGTGTCCGGGCGTCGTGGCACCGAGTGTGCTCGAAGGCAGTAACGTGTTCATCCATGCTGTTCAACAGGGCGCATGCCGACTGGTGGTGAACGAAAGCGGGGAGGTCGTCGTGCTCGAGTCCGGCGATGTGGGTGCCCTGATGAAAGGGCAGCGTCATCGTATCGACGTGCAGCCGCATGCGGCTGCACCTGGAGGTCCGCGCTCGGCCGGCGTGAGGATCATTACCATCGCACTCACGTTTGACGGCGTCGGTGGCGACATTCTCGCCCGTGGTCTGCCGGACGTCATGACCGTGCGGGGATGCGAACAGGCCGAAGCTGGTTCCGGGCCTTCAGCCCAATGGATCCCGACAACGATCGGCGCCATCGATCTCGAACTTCAGGCGCCCACGGTGGGAAGCGAAGTCATGCTGTCGAAGACGGCGGAGCTGATGTTCATCTGGCTGATCAGGTGTCACATGGCAAGCGGCGATCCGGCCAAGCGAGGCTGGGCCGCTGCGCTGGCCGACCCCGCGGTGAATCAGGCGCTGTCGCTGTTGCATGCCGATCCCGGCTACGAATGGCGTGTCCCGGAGCTTGCCGGGCGCGTGGGGCAGTCGCGCTCTGCGTTTTCCCAGAAATTCGTCGATGTCATGGGCGAGACGCCCATGCGCTATCTCGTGAATTGGCGCATGGACCTCGCCGCGCACCTGCTTGCTTCGTCGACGCTTCGCATTTCGAAGATCGCCGAGCAAGCGGGATATGCGACACAGGCTGCATTCGGGCGAGTTTTCCGGCGACGTTACGGCATGTCGCCGTCGGACTATCGTGACAAGTACGCTGCGGAATCCGGTCATGCGGAGCAGTAAACGAGGTCCGGTAATCGAACAGGAACCGATGGTCAGGGCCAGTGCCGGTTTTACGGATGGCAACGCGCTTTTCATGTTTATTGCGCTGGTTGGCATTCAGCCGGAATGCCCCTATCGCTGCGCGTCCCCGTAAGTCTCCCTGCACACCTCGCGCAGCGCCTCCACGAGCAGATCCCGTGCGGGCGAGCGCGAATCGGCCGCGCGAGTGAACAGCGCGATAGGTGGAAGCGTCCACACCAGCGAGTAAGGCACGATCGCCACACCGGCGATCCGCACCAGTTCTTCCGCGATATCGGCGGGCACGATCGATACGGCCTCGTCGCTCGACGCGATCATTTCGCCAATCAGCTTGGACGAGTAACTTTCGACGATCGGAACGGGCGGCGCGATGCCGGCCGACAGGAACAGGTCGGTCACCTGTTCGCGCATCGGCGTATGCGGTGCGCCGAGAATCCAGTCGAGCGCGTGCAGCTTGTGCCAGTCGAGCGCGGTGCGGGCCAGTTTCGCGGCAAGACGCCGGCTCGCGATCATGCGGGGCTGCTGCTGGTACAGCACCTCGAAGGAGACCTGGCCCAGGTCGATCGCCGACGACGCCCGCCCGATCACGATGTCGACGCTGTGGTCCCGGAGCTGCAGCAGGAGCTGATCGCTGGTGCCTTCGTGAATCGTCACGGTCAGGCGCCGCTCCATGCGCGCTTGCAGCCGCTTGAGCGCCGCCGACAGCATCTGGCCGGAAATGAACGGAATCACGCCGATGTGCAGGTGCGCCGCATGCCCGGCGGCGACGGCCTCCATCTCGCGGGCGAGGTGGTCGAGATCCTTGAGCATCGCCTTCGCCCGCTCGAGCACGACCGCGCCGAGCGCGGTGGGCCGCATGCCGCGCGACGAGCGCTCGAAAAGCGGCGTGCCGAACATGCTCTCCAGCTCGGAGAGGGCGTTGGTCACGGCCGGCTGGCTGCTGGCCATGTGCTCCGCGACGCGCGTCAGCGATCCGTGCTGCTGGATCTGCAGCAACAACACCAGGTGCCGCATCTTCAGACGCGCGCCCAGCCGCCTGACCACGTCGTTTGCGTCAAAAGTCATTGACTGGTCACGTATGCATCATGAAAAGGTGATGGGCCGATATTAAAACAGAATCGGCACCTTATGGCGGATCCCTAGAATCCCCTTCATGGATCGCGCCGGGACTGGCCTGGCGCCCATGCCCGGATCGAAAAACATGAAACAGACTGAGACGCAGCAGCAGGCAGCCTTCGACTATCACGAATTTCCTACCCCGGGAAAGATCTCGGTCGTCGCCAGCAAGCCGCTCGTGACCCAGCGCGATCTCGCGCTGGCCTACACGCCGGGCGTGGCGAGCGTGTGCGAGGCCATCGCCGCCGATCCGCTGCAGGCGCACCGTTTCACGAGCCGCGGCAACCTGGTGGGCGTGATCACGAACGGTACGGCCGTGCTGGGCCTGGGCAACATCGGCCCGCTCGCGTCCAAGCCGGTCATGGAAGGCAAGGCCGTCCTCTTCAAGAAGTTCGCGGGGATCGACGTCTTCGACATCGAGATCAACGAAACCGATCCGGACAAGCTGGTCGACATCATTGCCGGTCTCGAGCCGACCTTCGGCGGCATCAACCTCGAGGACATCAAGGCGCCCGAGTGCTTCACGGTCGAGCAGAAGCTGCGCGAACGCATGAAGATTCCCGTCTTCCACGACGACCAGCACGGCACCGCGATCACCGTTTCCGCCGCGTTCATCAACGGGCTGAAGGTCGTCGGGAAGTCGATCTCGGAAGTGAAGGTCGTGACGTCGGGAGCCGGGGCGGCCGCACTGGCCTGCCTGGACCTGCTGGTCGACCTCGGGCTGCCGGTTGAAAACGTCTGGGTGACCGACATCGAAGGCGTCGTCTATCGCGGCCGCACGACGCTGATGGACCCGGCGAAGTCGCGCTTTGCGCAGGAAACCGATGCGCGCAAGCTGGCCGAAGTCATCGGCGGCGCGGACGTGTTCCTGGGCCTGTCGGTCGGCGGCATCCTGACCGCCGACATGCTGAAGGCGATGGCGCCGCGCCCGCTGATTCTCGCGCTGGCCAATCCCACGCCGGAAATTTTCCCGGAACTGGCGCATGCGACGCGCGACGACGTCGTCATCGCGACGGGCCGCTCGGACTACCCGAACCAGGTCAACAACGTCCTTTGCTTCCCGTACATCTTCCGCGGCGCGCTGGACGTGGGCGCGACGACGATCACCCGTGAAATGGAGATCGCCGCGGTTCACGCGATCGCGGGGCTGGCCGAGGAAGAGCAGAACGAAGTCGTCGCGGCCGCCTATGGTGCGTATGACGTGGCGTTCGGCGCGCAATACCTGATTCCGAAGCCGTTCGACCCGCGCCTGATCGTGCGTATCGCACCGGCCGTGGCCAAGGCGGCGATGGAGGGCGGCGTGGCGAAGCGTCCGCTGACCGATCTCGACGCGTACGTCGAGCAACTGCAGCAATTCGTCTACCATTCCGGCGCGTTCATGAAGCCTTTGTTCGCGACGGCGCGCCGGCTGGTGCGCGACGGCGGCAAGGCGCGGATCGTCTTTACCGAAGGCGAGGACGAGCGCGTGCTCCGCGCGGTGCAGGTGATCGTCGACGAGAAGCTGGCGCGTCCGATCCTGGTCGGGCGCCCGGAGGTGCTGCTGGCGCGCATCGAGCGATTCGGCCTGCGGATCCGGCTCGGCCAGGATGTCGAGGTGACGAACCCCGAGTATGACGAGCGGTTCCCGCAGTACTGGACGACGTATTGGGAACTGCGGTGCCGGGATGGCATCTCGAAGGAAATGGCGCGGGTCGAGATGCGGCGGCGCCTGACGCTGATCGGCGCAATGATGGTGCGGCTCGGCGATGCGGACGGGATGATCTGCGGGACGGTGGGCGAGTATCACAACCACCTGCGTTTCGTCGACGAGGTGATCGGGAAGAAGCCGGGTGCTTCCACCTATGCGGCGATGAACATCCTGTTGCTCGACCAGCGGACGGTCGCGCTGGTGGATACGCACGTCAACGACAATCCCGACGCGGAGCAGATTGCGGAATTCACGATTGCCGCGGCTCGTCAGATGGAATGGCTGAACCTGACGCCGAAGGCGGCGTTGCTGTCGCGGTCGAACTTCGGGTCGGGGAGTGCGGCTTCGGGCGTGAAGATGCGCCGGGCGCTGGAGATCGTCCGCGAGCACGCGCCGGATATCGAAGCGGACGGCGAGATGCATGGCGACTGCGCGCTCGACGAGGGCTTGCGGTCGAGGCTGCTGCCGATGTCGCCGCTCAAGGGGGCTGCCAACCTGCTCGTTTGCCCGAACGTGGATGCGGGGAACATCGCGTACAACCTGCTCAAGACCGAAGCGGGCAGCAACGTGGCGGTGGGGCCGTTCCTGCTGGGCGTCAACGCGCCGGTGAACATTCTCACGTCGAGTGCGACCGTGCGGCGGATCGTGAACATGGCGGCGTTGACGGTGATCGAGGCGAATCGCAGCGCGTCTGCCTGAGCAGGCAGCGGAAGGAGCGGTCGCGGCTCCGCGAGGCGACGGATAGCGGATTCCCAGGTGCGGCGGGTTCCGCTATCCGGTCGCCTGGCGAGCGCTGGTTTCGCTGGCTGTTCCTGTCGCGTTGGCGTGCTTGTCTGACGAGGCTGGCTACGGCCAGCTTCGGACTTCGGCAATCGTTTGCCTGCAGCCACCCGGACCTCGGCTTTACCCTGAACCGGATACCTCGAACACCCGCACCGACGTCCCGCCCCGATGCAGCGAAGCAATCGATTTGATCAGTATCACGTAATAATTGCCTCGTTGCGACGCCCCGCAGCCCTCACTATTGATACCAATCCTAACAATGTTTTGGGGCTCGATACTTTCGATATCATCCGATAATTAGCTTTTATTTTCGTCTAAAATCGCGCTTCTTCTTACTTTATGACGGGAATCGTTTTGATTAAACTGACGAAAAATCTCTCGCGCACGGCCATCGCCGCATGCGTTGCATATGCCGGGCTCATGCCCTTGTCCCAATCCGCGAAGGCTCAGGTCGAACCTCTGAAGAATCCCGTCTACGGTGTGACCCTCGACGACCTGACCAAACTGGACGCAATCGTCGCGTCGTTGCAGAACCTGCCGTACAAGCCCACCGTGCGTGTCGTGTTCGATCCGGGTACGTCGGCCGCCGACTACTACGCACCGCTGCTGCGCCTGCACGCAGTCGCGTACGTGATGGGCGAAGTCTACGATTCTTACTATTTCCCTACGGATCTCGCCACGTATCAGGCACGCACGCAGGAACTGGTGTCGCAGCTGAAGAACACCGTCGACGTCTGGGAGATCGCGAACGAAATCAACGGCGAATGGCTGCGTAACAACCCGAGCGGCACGAACAGCGTGGTCAACTCGCAAGAGCAGCAGATCGGCCAGATGGTTGCGGCAGCCAACCAGATCGTCAAATCGAACGGCGGCAAGACGGCCATCACGCTGTACTACAACGACGACAGCAAGGGCAACAACTGCTGGGAGAAGCCGCAGGATTACTGGAAGACGTGGCCGACCACCTTCCTGTCGTCGACGGTCCGCCAGCAAGCCGACTACGCGCTGTTCAGCTACTACCCGTACCAGGATTGCCCGGGGCTGAATCCGTCGTGGAAGAACGATTTCGCGGCGCTGGAAAGCATCTTCCCGAACGCGAAGGTCGGCTTTGGTGAAATCGGTACCTCGGATACCTCCGCGCCGGCGTCGGTGCAGCAGAACCTGATCAAGACGTACTACCCGATGGTCAACAGCATGACCGATCCGCGTTTCATCGGCGGATTCTTCTGGTGGAACTACGTCGAGCAAATGCTCCCGTATTCGACGAGCTCGTACTTCCAGCTGCTGCGTCAAACGATCCTTCCGCTCAAGGCGCCCAACTAAGCGAAAAGCGCCGTTCAAGAACAAGCGTCAGCGTCGATGGCTAGAACCACAATGTCGCGCGTACCACGAGACCACGTGCGCGTGCCGCTGACGTCAACCCGAACCGGTATTGCACCGTGACATCCAGATAGCTTGCCGGTGCGCTATATCGGCCTTCGCGAAACCAGTACCGAACCTGGATGCCGGGCCCGGCGCCGATCGCCGTCTTGTCCGGCTGCCGATTGTCGTGATCGCCGGCCACCGCGGCGTGCGGGTAGATGGTCAGCCGATCGCTGATCATCGGCAAACGCCACGTGTGCCCGTAACGCAACTCCGAATAAATGATGTATCGCCCCGCGCTGATGAAGTAAGCGCCCTCGACATACGCCTGCCAGCTGCGCCAGCTCGGTTCGGTGACCCTCAGGTCGGTCCCGCCTTCCGACGAATAACCCAGGCGCATCAGCCAGTCCGTCATCGACAGGCTGCCGACATGGAACAGCCGCTCGGCGGTCAGCACGACGTTCTGGTCGGGCAGCGGCTTGTAGCGCGCGCCCACCGAACCCTGCACGGTCGGCAGTCCGGTCGTGTTGCCCGATCCGTCGTAGGCCGTGCCGTATCCGCGCACGAAGAACTGGAAGATGCGGCCGTTCTGATAGCCGATCTTCGGCGGCTGCCAATACACTTCTACACCCGGCTGCAACACGCTGATGGTGCCTTGCGAACCGAACGCAGCCTGCTGGTACGGCGCGCTCAGCACGAAACCCCAACTGCGCTGAAGCTGCTCGACCTCCCGCCGATAACCGAACTTGTGCTGCGCATCGAAGGTGTGTTCGTTTTCATCGGCGTCGAGGCTGTGCTCGAACAGATCGATGGATTCCTGGTTCAGCCCGATCCGCTTGGCGGCGTAGCCCGCGTCCGCGTAGTTCATCGCGTTGCCGGCACCGCCGGAAAATCCCTCCTGAAATGCGTCGAGCGCCTCGCGATCCTTGTGGTCGCGCAGGAGGTCATAGGCCTCCTGCAACTTCTGTTGCGCGGTATTGTCCACCGGCGCCTGATCGGACTGATCGTCCTGCCGCGCCTGCGCCGCGATCGACGCGGCCATGTTGCGCTCACCGTCGTTCGTCGCGTCGCCGGCCGCCAGGTCCGCCATGCGAATGGCGGTGTCGCGGTCGCCTGCCTGCAGGCTCATCTGTGCGATACGCACCTGGACCACAGCCGATTTTTCATCGGCCAGCGGCGCCAGCGCGATGCCGGCTTCATGCGGAAGCTTCGCTGCGAGCGCGCTGTCCGCCCAGGCGAGACGCAGGTTGCGCTGCTGTTCCTTGCTCCACTTTCCGGTCGTGACGGCGGCCGAGAAATCGCTGCAGGCGACGTCGTAGCGCATCTGGCGTTGCGCCAGGTAGCCATGCTGCGCGCGTACCGCCGCACTCTTCGGAAAACGAACGAGCAGCGATTCCACCATCGCGTCCGCTTCGTCGACCTTTCCTTCCCGTCTGTATACGTCGACGAGCAGCAGCCCGAGCTGTTCGCTTCCGGGCTGAATCTTGATGGCGCGCGACGCATACACTTCCGCGAGAGGCAGGTCGCCGGCATTGATCGCCTTGTAGGCGCTGTCGGCGAGCTTGTAGGCCTTGGGCGTCAGTTGCTGCGCAGCCGATGCCGGCGCCTGCCAGGCCAGCGACACGGCGATCGCCAGTGCGCTCAACCGCGCGCAGCGCTTGAGGCTGGTCGCGATCGGGAATGTCGAATGCTTCATGCCTGTTCTCCCGACGGTTTTTTCACGGGGGAGCCTTCCTGCGCAGCCGGATCGCCGTCGCGTACGCGCGCGAGTTCGACGAAGCGCGAGTGCCGCGAGAGTTCGGCGGCAATCTCCGCATCGCAGGCGATGAAGTAGGCAACATTCGATCGCGCTCCCCGTCGCACGACATCCTGTTCGTCCTGGCTGAGCGGCCGCCCGACCGCCACGTTCAACGTACCGTCATCCGCCGTCGAAAACGGGACGGCACGGTACGCGTACTGCAGCTCGAATGCCAGCGAATCCGCGAAGTGGCCCACCGCGACATTGCCGAGGCTCACCCGCGGCAGCTCGGCTTGTTCGGCGATCGCATCGGCCAGCGATTCGGAGGAGATCGCGCAGCCTTCGACCAGCAGCTCTCCCAGCCGCCTGCCGCAGGTCAGCTGTTTCTCGAGGCTCGCCTGCAACTGCTCCAGCGTGACCACGCCCCAGCCGACCAGGATCTCGCCGACTTTCAGGCGTGCCTTCCCGAGCGCTTCGTTCGACAGGTAGGTATGACTGGTCTTGTCCCAGGCGATCGGCTTGCCGGTCACCAGGTGGCGGATATAGATGCGCCACGCACGGCACACCGCGTAGAAATTGATCAGGTTGTTGACGAACATCCGCGGAATCGACAGCAGCCCCTGGGTCGGGCCGTTCAGCTTGCTGACGAAATGGAAGCGCTGCCCGGCGCGCGCGAACAGCATCGCGGTGTTGATCCACAGCAGCGGTGCGACCCATTGGCTCGCCATGACGAGCGGGGCGCCGTCCGGGATGACATGGCCGGCTCTCTGAAGCGCGCCGAGCAACAGGAAGTTGATCAGCACGCCATAGGCAATGACCGAAAACAGCGAGGTCACGATGCCCTTGCGATCATGGAAGAACATGTATCGGGTGAGCAGATTGCCTTTCCAGCCGAGTTGCTCCCAGCCCTGGAAGGCAATGCCGAGGATCCAGCGTGTGCGCTGACGGTATGCGGTACGAAATGTTTTCGGAAAATACTCGCGCGTGGCCAGCAGGTTTCGATTGGCGGCGCCACCCTGCGCGCGTTTGTCCTCTGCATCACGCGTGATCCCCGTCAGCGGAATGCACGCAAAGGTTTCCTTCATCCCCAGGTCTCTCAGCCGGAAGCTGAAGTCGTAGTCCTCGGTCAGCGAACTGGTGTTGAACGGAGAGCCGTTGCGTTCCTTCATCGCTGCTTCGATCGAGCGCCTGCTGTAGCACGACGCCACGCCCGCGCCCGGGACGATGCCGGTCAGCCGGGCGCGCACCGGTACATCCTTCTGGTGCGTTTCGCTGAAGTCGTCCATGTAGCATCCGGCGACGAACTCGTTCCATTTCCGCGGTAACGACAGCACGGGAAGCTGGACCAGGTCGCTATCTGCAACCGCGTGATTGAGATACTTGAGTTCGACCGGATGAATGACGTCCTCGCAGTCGTGCATCACGACGCCCGCGAACTGAATGTGATGGATCGATTCGTAGCGCAGGATGGCCTCGATGATCCAGTTCAGGCAGTCCGCCTTGCAGGTCGGCCCGTCGTTCATGACCGTCGCGCGCGTGACCCTGCCCGGGTAGCGGCGAACCATGCGTTCGACCTCGGCTGTGGTCTCGGCATCGTTGTGATAGGTGCCGACGAATATCACGTATCGCTCGTACTCGAGGGTCGCCAACGTGTTTTCGATCATCTTGGCGATGACGTCGTATTCCTTCCAGGCCGGAACCATCAGCGCCAGATGTCGCTCTTCCTGCGCGCGCAGCATGCCGATATCGACCGTTTGCGATTTTTCGCGGCGCAGGATGCGCCGGATTTCAAATGACCAGTAACAGGCGTCCAGCGTGAGGTCATCCAGTGTGCTCACCAGGATGACGATTGCGGTCACAATGGCGACAAGGTTAAGTGCATATAAGTATGCACTCCAAATCATGTTATCCATCATTTTATCCGCACTTTTATCTTGTATTTGATTATTTCCCCTCGTATCGACACAAGACGAAACGTTCCCCGTCCTCGTCGTCCCCGTCACGTCCACTACGTGGCTTGCGCCACACGAATTCCTGCCGCTCGAAAAAGCGTCGCGCAGGACGCAAGATTCCTCGATTTGGCCAGGTCACATCGCGAACGATGCAACGCATTCAGTGGATGACTTTTTGACAGCCCGTTTACCGCTTGCCTGCCTCCGTCCCTGCATTCCTCAACGCTTGCAGCCGCTCTACACCCGACGCACGCGCAGTGCCCCCGCGTACCGACTCCGCAGCACACAGCTCATGTAGCAAGTCGTGCGCCATCGCTGCGCGACCCTTGAGCGTGCGGGCGTCGCGGGACGCCTCACAGGATCGGCCCGCCGAATCCGAGCCAAATGTTTCAGCGCTGAAACACGCGGTCGATCGACCGGATGACACATCGTTTTCAGACCTTCTGCCGGGCCTCGGCTGCGGCCCTCTGCAAATCGTCACGCGATTCCAGCGGTGACCGGCAGGGCGGATTGGCGTGGAACCCGAAAATCCGGCGTGTCAGTCGTTGTGGCGCATGCGAGCGTGCGACCCACGGCGATCGTCGCATCGCGATCCGCGAGGCATAGAGCGCAACAGGTCTTACCTTGGGCGCAAGAGCAGGTGTCGCGCGTTTGTCCGATTAAATTCGTGACACCGCCGCGTTGCATGCCTGAAACGTTTTATCGAAGCATTTTCGAGCTGCAGCGGTGCGCCATTTTCGGCGCCTTGGCGCTATGCCCATTTGCGACCGATGGTACGGTTCTAGCTTGAAAGTAAAGCCATCTCCTCCCGGATTTATTTGTCTGGTTTCAATTGCGCATCAAAAGCTTAACGACATAGCGCCCCGATTCCGGATGGTGATTAGCCGTGTTCGTTTCGTGAGCGAGATGAACTTATTTTGCATATCAAAGGATGAAAATCATGCCTTCGCATCGCAATCAATCTTTTCGAAACGGGTTGAGCGCCGCCGGATCGATCGTCGCGTTGATCACCATGCTCATCTTCGCCGTCGGCGTTCAGGATGTGGGTGCGCAGCAGACGAGTAATTCCTCTGCCCTGACGATCAAGCCGCCTCCGCTGCCGAACGGCTCGGCACACGTCACCGTGAAAGCCGGCATGTCCGAGGAGGATTGGGAAAAGGCGTACAAGGAAACGGGCCGCCCGAAGTTCAGCAAGAAGTCTGTCAGCAAAACCAACGGCAATGTGGAACGTGACTAGGGAGAAACGGCCATGAAAAAGATCTTGCTCGTTATTGCCCTGCTTGCGGGGCTCGCGCAAATGACATTGCCGGGCACCGCGCACGCGCAGACCACCACCGCCCATACGCTCATCCTGTACGACAATCCGGCCAACGATCCGTTTTCGAAGCTGGGCCTGATGTACAGCATCATGCTGAGGAACCTGCTGGGTCACTTCAATACGACGGTCGATCTGGTTCCGATCCAGAATTACACGTCCGGCATGGTCGGGAATCACGACGCCACGTTCTATATCGGCGACTACTACAACAACCCGATTCCGGCGGCGTTCATGAGCGACGTGATGACCACCAAGAAGACGGTGGTCTGGTTCAAGTACAACCTGTGGCAGTTGGCATGGAACACGGCCTACACGTTCAACCAGACCTTCGGGTTCAGCTTCGTGGGCCTCGCCGGGATGAACGCGACGCCGTCGTCGAGCAATCCGAATCCCGGCTTCTACGATACGGTCACGTACAAGAACCTGTCGATGGTCAAGTACTACGCGTATAACGCATCGACCGGCGTCATCAGCGCGGATCCGGATGTCGGCCTGACCCAGGTCGTCGATGCCACCAAGGCGCAGGCGCTCGTCACCATCAAGAACAGCCAGAGCGGCGCAAGCGCTCCGTACATCATGCGCTCGGGCAACTTCTGGTACTTCGCGGACATGCCGTTTTCCTACATCGGCCCGACGGATCGCTACCTGGTGATTTGCGACATCCTGCACGACATCCTGCAGACCAATGCACCGGTGAATCATCGTGCGCTCATCCGCCTGGAGGACCTCGACGCGTACACGACCACGAGTTCGATGCAACTGCTGACGAACTACATGTACTCGAAGAAGATCCCGTTCACGATGGCAACCATCCCGTTGTATACGGACCCGAACGGCTTTTACAACGGCGGCGTGCCGGAGACGATCCATCTGGCGCAGGCAACGGGCCTCAAGAAAGCGTTGAATTACGCGCTTTTGCGCGGCGGCTCGATCGTGATGCACGGGTATACGCACCAGTACGATTCGACGCCGAACCTGCTGAATGCAGTCAGCGGCAGCGACTACGAGTTCTGGTACGCAGTGCAGAACCGGCCAGTTGATGAGGACTCCATCCCGTGGGCGGAAGGTAGAATGGCCGATGGCCTGCTCGAGTTCACGCTCAACGGTTACAAGGTCGTCGGCTGGGCCGCGCCGCAGTACCAGATGTCGCCGGCCGCGTCGTCTGCGACGGCCCTCACGTTCCCGACCACGTTCCAGCGGGCCGTGTATTACACCGCGGCCAATCCGCAACTCGGAACGGGTGCCGCCAACCAGGACTTTTCCGCCGGGCAGTTTTTCCCGTACATCATCAACACCGATTACTACGGGCAGCGGATCGTTCCGGAGAACCTGGGCAGCGTGCAGTACAACATCTGCAATATCGACCCGTTCTCGTGCATCACGTACACGTGGCAGCAAATCGTGACCAATGCCCAGTATGGTCTGGCGGTGCGGGACGGCTTCGCGTCCTTTTTCTTCCATCCGTACTGGCTTGAGCCCGATCTCGGATTGCCGGCATACCAGGACTTCCAGAGCATGATTACCGGCATTACGAATCTCGGCTACAAGTGGGTGGACGGCACGACGGCCAAGTGACGCCGGCGTAGCGACAGCCCCGTGCGACCCGCATTGACAATGCGGGTCGCACGTTTGCGTTTGATCGGCTACGATGACGCGCAGACAAGTTTGCGGGGAACCAGCGATGACTAGGTACGCGATCCCGGCCTGGCGCAGGATTCAACGGCGTATGGTCCGGCTTCGGCTCGCAGGGCGACCGGGCCCGCTCGCCGCCGCGCCGCGTTCGCCCCGGGCGGCGACGCTCGCGGCGATCGGCGCATCGCTCGTCGTGGCCGCCTGCAGCTGGACCGCGCACGATGTGCACGCGGACGGCATCGTCTGGCAGGTGGACAACTCGACGACGAATCCGGTCGGCAACTGGCAGATGCTCGGCATACACGATCTGCTGATTCAATGGGCCGTCGTCGACGATACCGCGTTCATCGCCAACACCCGCATCCAGCCTGCTGCGCACCTTCCCGACTGGGAACGTATCAGTCGTGAGCCATGGGCCAGAAACGTGATCCTGGGGCTGGCCGGCTACCAGGACGAAAAACGTGCGCGCACCCATCTGGCGACGCTCGCCGACCAGTCCCTGGAAGTGGCGCACGCACCGGTTCCGCTGCATGTCACCGGCTACTACTTCCCGGTCGAGATCGATCCGACCTGGCAGGACGCGCCGAAGCTCGCCGCGATCCTGCAACGGCTGCCGAGGCCGCTCTGGGTGAGCGTGTACGACCAGACCAATATCGGTGGAAAGGCGCTCGCGGAGTGGCTCGCAGCGTGGCTGCCCGCGGACGTCGGCGTGTTCTTCCAGGACGGCTGCGGCGTCTATGCCCGCGAGCCGTATGTCGCACGCAGCTACCTCGACGAGCTGGTTGCAAGATTGGGCAAGCAACGCGTGCGGGTCATCGCCGAGGCGTTCCGGCCCGCCGAGCGGGGCGGGTTCCGTTCAGCCAGCGCCGACGAGTTGGGCAAGCAACTGGTGGCGTATCGCGGCTATCCGGTCTATCTGTTCGATGGTCCGCACTATGTGTCGGACGATCTCACGCGCGCGCTCTCGACGTGGAAGCCCAAGCCGCCGTCGGCCGAGCCTTCCGGGACGCCGCACTGATTCGGCTCGATGCCGGCAAGCGGCGCGGGCAGGGTACGTGCATCGCGAAACAATCGGGCGGATTGGCTTTCTCGCGGCAACACGTGCCCGGAACCCGGTGCCGGCGCGCTGGCGCACGGGGCGTTTCGCGTCGCCCGCCAATCCCCCATTTGATGACCAAACCGCAAGACCTAGTGCATAGATATCGTTTGCCGCGGCCTTAATGACTATCGACAATCGTGGCTCGATTTCACCGCCGTGGCGCCAGAAGCGCCTCGGTGGCCGGTATCTGGCGGCTATCCCGGCCGTCCGCGCCATCCAGCTCACGACGACATGTACGCGTTCACTCCCTCATTCCAGAATCCCGCCGGCTCGCCGATCCGCGAACTGTTCAAGTACCTGTCCGAACCGGGCATGATTTCGTTCGCGGGCGGCTATCCGGCCAGCGACCTGTTCGACGTCGACGGCCTGAACGCAGCCGCCGAGCGCGCGTACGCGCAGCCCGTGCGCTGCCTGCAATACGGCCCGACCGACGGCCTCGCCGAACTGAAGCAGCAACTGATCGCGCTGATGGCGCGCCGCGGCGTGGCATGCACGCCGGCCGAACTGCTCGTGACGACCGGTTCGCAACAGGGCCTCGACCTGCTGCTGCGCGTGATGGTGTCGCCCGGCGACGTCGTGCTGACCGAGCAGCCGGCTTACCCGGCGACGCTGCAGGCGATGCGTCTGCAGCAGGCGCGCATCGTGACGATTCCGGTCGACGGCGCGGGTCTCGACGTCGATCGTCTCGGTGAACAGCTCGCGTCCGGTGCGATCGCGCAGCCGAAGCTGCTCTACACGGTCCCGACCTTCGCGAACCCGACGGGCGCGACGCTCACGCGCGAGCGCCGGCTGAAGCTGCTGCGTCTCGCAGTGCAATACCGTTTCCTGATCATCGAGGACGATCCGTACGGCGACCTGCGTTTCACGGGCGAAACCGTGCCGTCGATGCTCGCGCTGGCCGACGAAGTGGACGGCGCGCGCGACTGGATCGTGCATTTCGCGAGCCTGTCGAAGATCGTCGCGCCCGGGCTGCGCGTGGGCTGGACGATCGCGCCGGCCGAGATCGCGCGGCGCTGCGTGATCGCGAAGCAGACGGTCGATCTGTGCAGCACGCCGTGGACACAGGCGGCCGCCGCCGAATATCTGGCCGACGGCGCGCTCGAACGCCATCTGCCGCGCATCACGGCCGCGTACCAGCGCAAATGCGATGCGATGTGCGACGCGCTGCGTGACGGTCTTGGCGATGCGATCGAATTCCATCGTCCCGAAGGCGGGATGTTCGTGTGGGCGCGGATCGGCGCAGTGTCGTCGGACGTGCTGCTGCAACAGGCGATCGCGAACAAGATCGTGTTCGTGCCGGGCAAGGCATTCTTCGCGGACAACGTCGACGCGGCATCGCTGCGCCTGTCGTTCGCCGCGCCGGACGTCGACGCGATCCGGGAAGGCGTTGCGCGCCTCGTGCGCGCGTATGGTGCGGCGCTGGCCGCGTGAGGAGACATCAACATGAATATCACCGTCAACGACACCGTATCGATGGGCGCAGCACCGGGCGCGGGCGATAGCCGGCCGGTTGCGCACCGTTCGTCGCAGATCAGCGCAGGGCCGCAGTACGTGGCCGACGTGCTCGGCCGTTTCGGCGCGGAGCCGGCGGCCGACATCGGCGACGCGGCATCGGTCGTACTCGGCTACAACTGACCCGCACGGCAACGGCCGGCGCGCCGCGCGCGTGCCGCTGCCGCCGCGAACGGTTAAGCTTGCGCGATCGCAACCCGCCCGTTCGCTGCCTCGTCATGCCCGACTCCACTTCCGAATCGCTCGCGCAAACGTACGAGCGCCTGTGGTCCTGCCTCGAATCCGGCGTGAGCGCGCAGCGCTCGCCGTTCACGATGCTGCAGGCCGCGACGCTCGGCGTCGACGGTGCGCCGAAGGTCCGCACGATCGTGTTGCGGCAGGTGAGCCGCGCCGATCGTGTGCTGTCGTTTCATACCGATGCACGCTCGGAGAAGGTCGCCGAGCTGCGCCGCGATCCGCGCATCGCGCTCGTCGCCAACGATCTCGATGCGCTCGTGCAGATTCGCGTGGAAGGCGTTGCATCGATCTGCGACGACGATGCGCAACGGCGCGCGATCTGGCAATCGAGCCGCCCGCATACGCTGCTGCTGTATTGCGCACCGTTGCCGCCGGGCACGCCGGTCGAGTCGCCTGAAGCCGCGCATGTCGGCAGCGCCGCATCAACCGATGACGGCTACGACAACTTCTGCCTGCTTCACGTGACCGTGACGCGCATCGACTGGCTCGAGCTCGCACGCACCGGCCATCGCCGCGCGGTGTTCGACCTGCACGAATGTGGCTACGAAGGCCGCTGGATCGCGCCCTGACGCTGCCAAAGCCCGCTCAAGGGCGCCCGTCCGACACGGCCTGCGTGGCCATCCACTCGCGCATCACGACGATTGCGTCGTCGTCGCGCCGCTCGGCCGGATACACGAGATAGAACCCCACCGACAGCGGAAACGCGAAATCGAACGGCTTGCACAGCCGGCCCGCGGCGATGTCGCGTTCGACGAGCGGATCGGTCGCGAGCGCGATGCCCTGGCCGGCGACGGCCGCATCGATCGCGAGCGACGTCTGGTTGAAGCGCAGCCCCTTGTGCGGATCGATGTCGACGGGCTCGGGCATCGCGGCGAGGAACTCGGGCCACAGGTCGTGCGCGTCGTGCAGCAGCACGTGGCCCGCGAGCGCGCGCGGCGACGCGGGCGCAGCCAGCAGCGCTGGGCTGCACACCGCACACACGTCGAGTGGGAACAGCGCATGCGTGGCGAGATGCTTGCCGAACGGCGGCTTGCCGTAGCGGATCGCGAGATCGACGCCGTCATGGCGGAACGTTGCGATCTGCGAGTCGGCGATCACGCGCACGTCGTAATCGGGATGCGCGTCGGTGAACTGCGCGAGCCGCGGGATCAGCCATTTCGACGCGAACGACGGCGTCGTGCTGATCGTCAGCGCGGCGCGCCGCTTCACGAGCTTGTCGGTCGCGTCGGCGATCGCGTGCAGTGCACGCTGCACGTCGGAGAAATACGCGGCGCCGTCGTGTGTCAGCGCGAGCCCGCGCGGCAGGCGTTCGAACAGCTTCAGGCCGAGCACGTCCTCGAGGTGGCGCACCTGCTGCGCGACGGCGCCCTGCGTGACGCCGATCTCGTCGGCCGCGGCGCGGAAATTGAGGTGCCGCGCGGACACTTCGAACGCGCGAAGCGCATTCAGCGGCGGCAGGCGGGAGGGGCGAGGCGGCATCGTCAGGCTGTAGAAAAACTATCGGCTGGAGGCAGAAATACTGGTTCGACAGTCGTGAATGATGCGCCTACATTACCACTATGGCGCGCCGAACGGCGGCTGCGCGGCGGCAGGATTCGAACCAGGAGCAAATCGTGACTGTAGAAAAAGTGGCGTTGATCACGGCGGCGGGCAAGGGCATGGGCGCGGCGATCGCGCGCGAACTGGCGGCGACGGGCTATCGCGTCGCGCTGATGTCGCCGTCGGGCAGCGCGGTGGCGCTCGGCGAGGAACTGGGCGGGTTCGGCATCCAGGGCTCGGTGACGGAAGAAGCCGACATCGACCGGCTCGTGCAGGAAACTGTCGCTCGCTACGGCCGCATCGACGCGGTGGTGAACAATACAGGGCACCCGCCGAAGGGCGATCTGCTGGCGATCACCGACGACAACTGGCACGCGGGGCTCGACCTGATCCTGCTGAACGTGGTGCGCGTGATGCGCCGCGTGACGCCGATCTTCCAGAAGCAGGGCGGCGGCGCGGTGGTCAACATCTCGAGCTTCGCGGCGGACGCGCCCGAGCAGCCGATGCCCGTTTCGTCGGCACTGCGCGCGGCGTTGAGCGCGTGGACGCGTCTTTACGCGGAACGCTATGCGGCCGAGAACATCCGGATGAACGCGGTGCTGCCCGGCTTCATCGACAGCTGGCCGGAAACGCCGGAGATCGTCGCACGCATTCCGGCCGGCCGCTTCGGCAAGACCGGTGAAATCGCGAAGACGGTCGCGTTCCTGCTGTCCGACGGCGCGGGCTACATCACCGGGCAAAACATTCGCGTCGACGGCGCGATCGTCAAGGCGCTCTGAGCGTCGCGCGGGCGAGCGGCAGCACGGGCTGCGCCGCTCGCCGCGCAACCGCTACAAACGCGTACAAATCAGACAAATCCGGGATACATCAGACCTTTCAAATGGGCGACGCCGCGTGACGAGGGCGCGCCGGATTGAAAGCGAAGGCGCGTTTCCCGCGCGCGGCATGTTCACTTTCCACTTCACGAAAGGAGATGCCGAACGATGTCTTCCACACCGTTTTCCCCGATGCGTCGCCACCTGCTGGCCACATCCGTGGCCGCCGGGGTCTCGGCGATGCTGCCCACCGCGCTGCATGCGGCGACCGGTAACAGCGGGATACGCCCGTTCACCGCGCACATTCCCGATGAAGCGGTGGCCGACCTGCGCCGCCGCATTGCCGCGACGCGCTGGCCGGGCCGCGAGACCGTCGCCGACGAATCACAAGGCGTGCGGCTTGCCCGCATGCAGGCGCTGCTGCGTTACTGGGGCACCGACTACGACTGGCGCAAGGGCGAGGCGCGCCTGAACGGTTTCCCGATGTTCATCACGGAAATCGACGGGCTCGACATTCATTTCATCCACGTGCGTTCGCGGCACGAGAACGCGATGCCGATGATCATGACGCACGGCTGGCCGGGCTCGATCTTCGAGTTGCTGAAGGCGATCGGCCCGCTGACCGATCCGACCGCGCACGGCGCGAGCGCGGACGATGCGTTTCACGTCGTCGTGCCGTCGTTGCCGGGCTTCGGCTTCTCGGGCCGGCCGACGCAGACCGGCTGGGGCTCCGACCACATCGCGCGCGCGTGGGGCGAACTGATGGCGCGGCTCGGCTATACGCGCTTCGTGTCGCAGGGCGGCGACTGCGGCTCGGTGATCTCGCACCGGATGGCGATGCAGCGCGTGCAGGGCCTGGCCGGGATTCACGTGAACATGCCGGCGACGGTGCCGCCGGATATCGCGACGCTGCTCGCGACCGATGCACCCGCGCCGGCTTCGCTGTCGCCGAAGGAGAAGGCCGCGTACGAGAAGCTCGCGACGTTCTATCGCGACAACTGCGGCTACTCGGCGATGATGGTCACGCGCCCGCAGACGGTCGGCTATGCGCTCGCCGATTCGCCGTCCGGGCAGGCTGCATGGATGTACGACAAGATCTCGCAGTGGACGTACAGCGGCGGCGTGCCCGAACGCTCGATTCCGCGCGACGAGATTCTCGACGACATCTCGCTGTACTGGCTGACGAACACCGCGACGTCCGCCGCGCAGATCTATTGGGAGGATCACTCGAACAACTTCAACGCGGTGGACATCTCGCTGCCGGCCGCGATCACGGTGTTTCCGGGCGAGATTTACCAGGCGCCGCGCAGCTGGGCCGAGCGCAGTTATCACAACCTGATCTACTTCAACGAAGTCGACAAGGGCGGGCACTTCGCGGCATGGGAGGAGCCGGAACTGTTTGCTCGTGAAGTGCGTGCCGGGTTCCGGCCGTTGCGACGCGTGTAAGCGGAGGAGGGACGGGCGAACGCGGGCCGGTGGTCATGCGGCCGGCGTTCGTTTTCGTGGGTGTGACGCGTGGTGTCGAGCGCGTGGCGGTGCCCTTGCCCGGAGCGCCATGCGGCCGGGAGCATCCGGATGAGCGCGGTGCTGCCGGGCTACATCGATAGCTGGCCGGAAACGCCGGAGACCGTCGCGCGTGCCGGCCGGCCGCTTCCGCGAGATCGCGAAGCCGGCCGCGTACCGTCAATCAGCTTTGTGTCCGCGCTCTTCCGCAAGCAAGCGCCGGTAAGGCGGCAGCGCCGTGAACAGCAGCCAGGCGGCCAGTACCGCCGCAATCGTGCAGACGATGCCGATCGAGTTGCCGGTCATCTTCGGATTGCCGAACACGCGGTCCGTGACGAGCGCGATCAACGTCGGCCCGAGTCCGAAGCCGATCAACTGGGCAAAGAACGAGTAGAGCGCGCCGACGATGCCGCGCATCCGGCTGGGTGCGACGTTCTGCAGGGCCGCGGCCATGCAGCCGGTCGGCAGGCTGAAGAAGAACACGGTGCCGGCCGCGGCAGCCAGCGCGCCCATCGTGCCGGTTGCGAACGGAATGCTGGCGCAGCAGATCATCATTGGAATCATCGATATCGCGGCGGTGCGAAGCGGCGCGTCCTCGTAGCCTCGATTTTCGAGCCGGCGGGAAATCCATGGCCCGGTCAGCACGCCTGCGATGCCGAAGCCGACGACCAGCACGCCGAAGCGGAATCCGACCTGTGCGGCGGGCATCCCGTGCGCGCGAATCAGGTAAGCCGGCATCCATGCCGGCATGCCGAGCACGACGATCGCCAGCATGCCGACGCCCAGCAGGATGCGCGCGTAGAACCTGCGTCGTTCCCAAAGAAATGCGAGCGATTCGCGGGTCGTGTACTGACGCTCGTCCGCTCTGCCGCTGGCGACCTTGCCGCGCACCGGCTCTCGCACCGTCAGCCCTACCAGTAGCGCGAACAGAATGCCGGGCAGACCGATCAGCACGAAGGCCAGCTGCCAGGTCTCGAATCCGGCGAGCACCGGGATACGCTGGTGGACGTCGCGCGCGAACGAGATGACGAGGCCGCCGGCGACGAGCGAGAGCCCCCCGCCGAGCAACGGGCCGAGGACGAAGACACTCATTGCGCGTGGCATCTGCTTTGCCGAAAAGCAGTCGGCGATCATCGACAGTGCAATCGGGAACACGCAGGCTTCGCTGGCGCCGACGCCGAAGCGTGCGAGGAACAAACCTTCGAATGTCGTGGCCTTGCCGCACAAGACCGTGAAACTGCACCACAGACAGATGCCGATCAGCAGGATGTTGCGACGGTTGGTGATGTCGACGAGACGGCCGAACAGCGGCGACGCGATCAGGTACGCGGAAATGAACGCAATGCCCTGGACGAGGCTGAGCTGGGTGTCGGAGATCGCCAGCGAATGGCGGATCGGGTCGACGAGCAGGTTGAGGAGCTGGCGATCGATGTACGCCAGCGAATACGCGAGCATCAGGATGATCAGGATGTACCACGACCGCAGGCTGTCATGCACGGTCTGGACGGCAGTTCGTCCCGCCGGCGAGTCGCTCGGGCCGCCGACAGGCGGGACTTCATTCATGGCATGCTTCATATCTCCTCCAATGTCATCATTCAGTTGTTTTAACTATTATTTTTCGGGCCCGGAAGACGCGGCGTGAGTGGCGGTGGGTTCATGCCGTCATTCGCAGTAGCGTCAAACCGGTAAGGCGCGGCTTCGTCGAGCCGGTGATCATGTTCTCGAGTCGGCAGGCGATGAACCGCGCATCGTCGTCACGCGGATTGCCCGCATCGCCGAAGGGCATGCGCGATGTGCACTTGCGGGTTGCCCACCGCGAGCATGACGATTCAGACCGTCACGTCCTCGTCGTCATCAGATGAACGCCCCCTGCGCGCGATAGGCGTCGATGCGTGCTTCAGGCAGCCAGTCCTGCAGCGCGGCGACGCCATTCTCGGTACTCAATGCCGCGGGCGCCTCGGGCAGTGCTGCCGGCGTGCGCGAGAAGCGCGGGCCGGGCGCCGGGTGCGTCACGCCGTCTACGTCGACGAACATGCCGCGTGCCTGGGCGTGCGGGTGGCGCGGTGCTTCGTCGAAGTCGAGCACGGGAGCCACGCACACGTCGAGATGACCGAGCCGCTGTACCCATTCGTCGCGCGTGCGTTCGCTGAACTTTGCGGCCAGCACCTGCTTGGCCTGTGGCCACTGCGCGCGATCCATCTGCGCCTGCAGCAGCGGGTGGTCCTGCAGGTCGAGCTGTTGGAGCAGCAGCCGGTAGAACTTGCCTTCGATGGGGCCGACGCTCACGTACTTGCCGTCGGCGCAGGCGTAGACCTCGTAGAAGTGCGCGCCCGTGTCGACCAGGTTGGTGCCGCGTTCTTTGGCTAGCATCCCGGCGGCATGCATGCCGATCATCACCGTCATGATCGACGCGACACCGTCCACCATCGCGGCATCGACCACTTGGCCCTTACCGGAACCGCGTGCTTCGAGGATGCCCGCGAGCAGCCCGAACGCGAGGTACAGCGAGCCGCCCGCATAGTCGCCGAGCACGTTGAGCGGCGGCGTCGGCGCCTGCCCGGCGCGGCCCATCGCGTGCAGCGCGCCGGTGATCGAGATGTAGTTCAGGTCGTGCCCGGCCACCTGCGACAGCGGGCCGTCCTGCCCCCAGCCGGTCACGCGGCCGTAGACGAGGCGCGGATTGCGTGCGAGACATACATCGGGCCCGAGGCCCAGGCGTTCCATCACGCCCGGGCGAAACCCTTCGATCAGCGCGTCGGCGTCATCGACCAGTTCGAGCACCATCTCGACGGCTGCCGGATCCTTCAGGTCGACGCGAATCGACTTGCGGTTGCGCAGCCCGAGATCGAACTGCACCGGGCGCGGCGCGCCGAGGCCGGACGGCTCTTTGCGATCGACACGGATGACGGTCGCGCCGAGGTCGGCCAGGAACATCGCTGCCAGCGGCCCGGGGCCGATGCCGGCGATTTCCACCACCTTGATGCCCGCGAGCGGACCGGAGCGGGTTCGCGTATCAGTCATCTCAGATCACTCCGTCCCTGCGCAACTGCGACAGCTCGGCTTCGGAGCGCTTGAGCAGCCCCCGGTAGATTTCGTCGTTGGCGGCACCGAGCGCCTGCGCGGGCTGGTCGAACTGCACGGGCGTCCCGGAAAGCTTGATCGGCAGCCCCATGCCCATCGCGTCGACATCGGCGAGGCCAGGGTGCTCCAGCCTGACCACCGCACCACGCTCCCGCAGCGCCGGGTCATGCAGCACCTCCTGGGGCGAGCGCACTTTCGCGGCGGGAACGCCGCGCTTCTCTTGCAACTCGTGGATGACTTCGGCGCTGGTGAGCTGCTGCGTCCACGCTTCGATGAGCGTGTTCAGCCCGGCTGCGTGTGTCATGCGCGGGCCGCGCGTGGCATAGCGCGGGTCGTTCAGCAGCTCGGGTTGTCCCATCGCTTCCGTCAGGCTCTGGAACCAGTCGGGCTGGAACGCGACGAGTGCGACGTGACCGTCTTTCGTGCGGTACACGCCGAACGGCACCAGGCGGTCCTGGAAGTTGCCCGAACGCTTGGGGTAGCCATGCGCGTGGAAGATGTCGAAATGTTCCTCGGCCACCAGCGACGCGAGGCAATCGAGCATCGACACCTGCACCTGTTGCCCTTCGCCCGTCTTGCCTCGATGAATCAGCGCCACGAGGATGCCGTTCACAGCGAACAACGGCGCGATCATGTCGGCCATCGGAATCCCGATGCGGGTGGGCGGACCGTCGGCGAACCCGGTTACGTCCATGATGCCGGACAGCGCCTGGACGATGATGTCCATGCCCTTGAGCTTCGGGTATGGGCTTGGCTCGCCAAACGCCTTGACCGATGCATAGACGATCTTCGGGTTGACCTTGCGCACACGCTCGTAGTCCACGCCCAGTCGCGCCGTGACGCCTTCGCTCGCGTTCTCGATGACGACGTCGGATTCCTTGACCAGTTCCATGAACAGCGCACGGCCCTGTTCTGATTTCAGGTCGAGCGTGATGCTCTTCTTGTTGCGCGCGCGGTTGAGGGTGGTCAACGACACTTCGTCGTCGCCCTTCACACCGAAGTGGACGCCGTCCTTGCCGACGTACGGGGGATTGTTGCGTGCGATGTCGCCGCCGCCGGGGGACTCGACACGAATGACCTCGGCGCCCAGGCCACCGAGCAACAGGGAGCCATAGGGGCCCGCGAGCGCGACGGTCAGGTCGAGGACGCGGATGCCTGCCAATGGTTTGGTAACCGACATACGTTGTCTCCGGAAAACCTGTGTGTGACCGATGCCCGCTCTTTCTTCGGCGGGCTCGCGTCATCGACCGGTTTTTCTATTGGAAGGTGGGCAACCATCGATCGTCGGACCGACGGTTGCCCACGGCTCGTCAGTACGATTTGGGCAATCCGAGCTTGCGCTCGGCGATGTTCGACAGGATGAGTTGCGGGGTGACGGGCGCGATGTAGCCGATCCACGCCTCCCGCATGAACCGCTCGACGTGGTACTCCTTCGCGTAGCCGAAGCCGCCGTGCGTAAGGATCGCGGTCTGGCATGCCTGCATGCAGGCCTCGGACGCGAGCAGCTTCGCGGCGTTCGCCTCGGAGCCGCAGGAAAGCCCCTTGTCGTAGAGTTCGGCGGCGGCCAGCATCATGTGGTTGGCCGCTTCCAGCTCGGCCCAGTTGCGGGCCAGCGGATGCTGGACGCCCTGGTTCTGACCGATCTGACGACCGAACACGACACGATCCTTCGCGTATTGGGTCGCAATCTTGAGTACGGCGCGGCCCATGCCGACTTGCTCGGCGGCAACGAAGACGCGTTCGGCGTTCATCCCGTGGAAGATGTAGCTCAGGCCCTTGCCTTCCTCGCCGATCAGTTCGTCCTTCGACACCGGCAGGTCGTCGATGAAGAGTTCGTTCGTATCGACTGCGGCGCGGCCGAGCTTGTCGATCTCGCGGATGTCGACATACCTGCGGTCGAGCTTCGTGTAGAACAGGCTCAGCCCCTCGCTGTGTTTTTTCACCTGCTCGATCGGCGTGGTGCGCGCGAGGATCAGCATGTGATCGGCCACTTGCGCGGTCGAGATGAAGACCTTCTTGCCCGAGATCAGGTAGTTGCCGTCGGGCTGCTTCTTCGCGACGACCTTCAGCTTCGTGGTGTCGAGGCCGGTGTCCGGTTCGGTCACCGCGAAACACGCCTTGTGCTCGCCGCGGGTGAACGGCGGCAGCCACGCTTTCTTCTGCGCTTCCGAGCCGAAGTGCACGACCGGCTGCAGGCCGAAGATGTTCATATGGATGGTGGACGCCGCCGCCTGGCCGCCGCATTCGGCTGCGGCGCGAAGAAAGAGTGCGGCTTCGGTCACGCCCAGGTTGGCGCCGCCATACTCTTCGGGCATGCAGATGCCGAGCCAGCCGCCGCTCGCGACCGCGTCGAAGAACTCATGCGGAAATTCGTGGTTCTTGTCCTTGTTGCGCCAGTATTCGAGCGGAAACTTCGCGCAGATCTTTTGCGCGGCGTCGACGATCGCCTGATGGTCGTCGCTGAGTTGATAGTTCATGGTCTTCTCCGGTAGGGGCGAATTCAGGCGTTGTTGGCGGGGCGCAGCAGCATCAGGCCGGTGCGCAACGCGGTGCACACGATCTCGTCGCGCTGGTTCTTCGCCACATGCTTGAACTTGACGATGCCGGAGTCGTTGCGGCTCTTCGACAGCCGCGTTTCGAGGATCTCGGTCTCGACTCGAATCGTGTCGCCATGGAACGTCGGCTTCGGGAACGCAATTTCGCCGAAGCCGAGATTGCCCAGCGTCGTGCCGAGCGTGGTTTCGTACACGGTGATGCCGGCCACCAGCGCGAGCAGGAACATGCTGTTCACGAGGCGCTGGCCGTAGAGGGATTGCTTGCTGTACTCGGCATCGATGTGCAGCGGTGCGCAGTTGTAGGTCATCGCCGAGAACAGCACGTTGTCGGTTTCGGTCACGGTGCGGCGGATCGCATGCTCGATCACCATGCCGGGCTTGAATTCTTCGAAGTAAAGGCCTGCCATTTTTTCTGTCTCCTGGTGTGTTCGGGTAAGCGATCAGCGGTTGAACGACTGCGCGAGTTCGATGATTTCGCGGGCCGTCTTCGCGTGGGCGATGTCGATGTGCTCGCCGTCATAGATGCACGATGCGCGCCCTTCGGCCTGGGCCTTGTCCAGCGCGTCGATCATGCCCTGGTAGAACGCAACTTCCTCTTCGGTCGGGCTATAGGTCTGATTGACGATTTCGACGTTCGACGGGTGCAGCACGAGTTCGCCGCTCATGCCGAGCTGGCGGTCGTTCGCCGACGACACCTTGAGCCCGTCGAGGTCATGCACCTGCTGCCACACACCACCGATCGGCAGCTTGCCGGCGGCGCGCGCGGCCATCACGATGCGCGATTTCAGGTACTGGGTTTCGCGGCCTTCGAGCGACCACACGGTCTTCAGTGCGCGGGCCACGTCGGCGTTCTTCGCGGTGGCGCCGACGATCGCCGGCACGCGCTCGTGCTGCGCGATCTCGTACGCGAGCTCCAGCGAACGCGCGGTTTCCAGCAGCGGAATCACCTTCGTGTGACCGACCGTGACACCCGCGCGGTACTCGGCTTCGGCCAGCATCGACGACACCGTGTGGATGTCTTCCGGGCCGCAGGGCTTCGAAATCACGACGCCTTCGAGCGCCGGGTTCACGATTGCCAGGATGTCGTCGAAGTCGTACAGGTGCGCGCTGCGGTTGATGCGTACCCACACACGCTGCTTCTGCTCGGCGAGCCACGCGAGCTTCGATCGGACGATTTCACGCGCCTCGACTTTCTGTGCGGGCGGCACGCTGTCCTCCAGATCGAGGATCAGCGCGTCGGCCCCGGATTCGACGGACTTCTCGATCCAGGTCGGCTTGTTACCGGGAACGAAGAGGAAGGAACGGATGAGTTTCGTTTGCGTCAACATGGTTGCATTAGCCCAATTGATCGTCGGCATCAGGTGATGGCCTGACGATTACGTCTGTTCAAAAGTCGGAACTCGTCGGCAGATGGCAACGTTCATGGGCTGTCTCCTGGGTGGGTGGCCTTGTACGCAGCCATCGCATCGGTCGTTGCGACTATTACATTCGCAAGTCAGGCAGCAAGAAAGGCGTTGAGGCTTATGAAAAAAATAAGCATCAGTTATGGCGCGAGGCGCTTGCCCGGTAGCTGAGCGGGAGACGAGGAGGGGGCGCAGGCGGGAAGGGGGCTCAGGATTTCAAGCCGTCCCGCGTGCTTTTTCCGGGGGGATTTCGGGGGAATCTCGGCGACGATGCCTGGAACCGTGCGACCGATGTTCCGTCGCCACCCGACACAGGGCGCGAGATCTCGTGGATGCACGCATGAGCGTTCATGGCATTCGGCGCGATGGCATGCCGTGGCGGCCACGACACCATGGGCGCCTTATGGAACGTTCGACGGCATGAATCCGGTCTTCGTGCGAGTCATCGGACTACAGCAGGGGAGTCCGAATTTTCTTCACATGCTGCCGGCGAGTCAGACCTGTTCGGACACCCAGTTGCGATAGGCGGTCTCTACCAGCTTGCGTAGCCAGATGTGACTGGCGTCGCGTTGAAACCGCTCGTGCCAGATCATGCGGGACGTGAGCGTTCCAACCTCGAACGGCACGGGGTGCAACCGGACCGGAAACAGGGCCGTCAACTGCCGGCCGGCAGGTTCTCCGACGGTGCAGATCGCATCCGTCTTCACCACGGTCTGGGCCGCGACGAAATCGCTGGACACGCTGGCCACTGCATTCCGGTGAATCCCGGTGGCCTGCAAGCGCTCCGAGATCGGGTCGGTGGTGTCGGCGATCCGGCGTACGCTGACATGCCGCCCGTCGATGTAGTCCTGAAGGGTGAGCGCCGCCGCGGCCCATTTGCCCTGGGCTGACACCATGCACACCATGCGATGCTCGGCGAGCCGTTGCTGGCGCAGCGACGGCGCGGCGCCCGCAAGGCTGCCGGCCGCAAGGTCGACTTCGCCTTGCTCGAGCATGGACAGCAACTGGGAGTGGTGCACCCGGATCCCTCGTATCCGGCATCGCGGAGCATGCAGCGCAAATTCGGCCGCGACGCTTGGCAGGACGGCAAACTCCGCAACCTCGGACAGGCTGACGATGAATTCCTGTTCGGCCGTCGCGGGATCGAAGCCGTCCGGCGGGCGCGAGAGCATGTCCATGTCGCGAAGCAGGCGCGCAATGATGGGTTGCAGCGCGAGCATGCGCGGCGTCGGCTTCAGCATGTTTCCGCTACGCACGAACAACTCGTCACCGAAGTGCTCGCGCAGCCTGCGGAGATTCTGGCTGATGGCGGGTTGCGTCACGCCGAGTGCGACCGCGGCCTTCGATGCATTGCCGGTATCCAGGATCGCCTGCAGCGTCGCCACGAGGTTCAGGTCGATGCGGCCTGAACGCCCGGATTGCCTCGACCTATACAAAGACATAAGTGCCGATTATGTGTTTCATAAGCATGGGTGCCTTTCTTGTCAGCGGGCTTGCGCATGTAATGGCAGCCGATGACCAGGGCGATGGTTGCGCACGGCAGTAGCCATCCATGACGGAGACACCCATGACTACGATCGTCGAGCAATTGGCGAACTTTAGCACCAACACGTCATTTGACGACATTCCGGCTCCGGTCGTGGACGAAGCCAAGCGACTGGTGCTCGACTCGATCGGATGCGCCCTTGCCGCCGTCGGCCATCCCAAGGGGCACATCGGCATCGAATATGGCAGATCGATGGCAGGCCAGGGGCAAGCCACGATCATCGGCACCCCGCATCGGGTCGCGGCACTGGGTGCCGCTGTCGCCAATGGAGAACTGATCAACGCACTGGACATGGACGCCGTTGTGCCGCCCGGCCACGTGACGCCGTATGTGCTGCCCGGTGCGCTGGCGATCGGCGAAACGACCGGGGCCTCGGGGCGTGACCTGATCCGCGCAATCGCCGTGTCGCATGAAATGTCCTGGCGCATCGGCAAGGCGATGGACTATTTGCGCGACGTGAAAGACGGCCGGCTCGACACCCCGAAAGTGTTCGGCTTCGCGAGTACGGTCTTCGGTGCAACGGCGGCCATCGGCATGCTGCAGCGGCAGTCGGCCGACATGCTCGCGCATTCGTTGAGTATTGCCGGTTACGTCTCGCCGGTGCAGTCGATGATGGCCTTCTTTCACCACGCGCCGAGCACGACGATCAAGTACACGATGGCGGCGGCGCTGGTGCAGTCGGCGATGCTGGCGGCGAACATGGGGTTGCTGGGCCACCGGGGCGATTTCCAGCTGCTGGACGACGCGGAACATGGCTACGCCCGGTTCATCGGCACCCGGCGCTGGGCGCCGGAGCGGATCACGTCGGGCCTGGGCGAGAAATGGGGCTTCATATCCGAGCAACTGTACAAGCTCTATCCGCACTGCCGCGTCCTGCACGGTCCCCTCGACTGCCTGATCGATATCGTCGAGCGCAACGACATTCAGCCTGACGAAATCGAACACATCGACCTGCTCGTGGAAGGATTCGTCGAGAAGCCGACCTGGCTGACGCAGGATATCCGGCACGTACATGACGGTCAGTTCAGCATTGCCCACGGCATGGCCATCGGCGCACATCGCCTGGTGCCGGGACGGGACTGGCAGGATCCCGCACATGTGTTCAGCCCGTCGGTGCTGAGCCTGATGAAGAAGGTCCGACACCGGGTGCATCCGGATTACCTCAAGGAATTGTCGTCGCATGCGTCAGCGCGTCCGTCACGCGTAGAGGTGACGGCGCGCGGCCAGACGTTCGTGGCCGAGCGTCTCTATCCCAAAGGAAGCCCGTCACCCGACCCGTCGAATCTGCTTTCTACCGACGAGTTGATCGCGAAGTTTCATCGGAACGCCGACGGCGTGATGCCGCACGACCGGGCCGATGCCGTCGTCAACGCGGTGATGGCGCTGGATCGCGACTGCAACGTGCCCGGGTTGATGGCGTTGGTTGTTCCAGCCGCTGCGTAGACCGTCCGTGCACGGTCCAACATATTGACAAGGAGACTCGGCATGAAATTCACGTATCTCGTACTGACCAACCCGACTCCCGGGAACGAGGATGCGTTCAATCGCTGGTACTCGGAGCAGCATGTGCCTGACGTATTGCGCGTACCCGGGGTTGTGAGCGCTCAACGCTTCAGGCGCACGGAGCAACAACGGGGATCGGGTGCGCAACCGTGGCAATACATGGCGCTTTATCAGTGCGATGCCGCCGAACCGCAAGTCGTCACGGACGGTATTCAGGCGCGGTACAACACGCACGAGATGCCGATCAGCGATACGTTGGCCGACGTGCGCTATGCCTGCTACTTTGAACCCGTTACCGACGTGGTCCTGAAGCAGGGCGATTGAGCCGCGGCGCTCGTCGCTGCCGACGTGATGCGTGGCGCCGAGCGCGCGGACGTGTCCTTGCCCGGAGCACCATGCGCCGGGAATGTCCGGATGAGCGCGGTGCTGCCGGGCTTCATCGACAGCCGGCAGGAAACGCCGGAGATCGTCGCGCGGCGGCAGCCGCTGATGAATTCATTTCCCCGCGTTCAGCCTCGTGATTGCACCGCGGTTTCATTGTCTGTTGCTGGTGTCGTCCATCAAAGTGACCGTTTTATAGCGGAAGCAGCACGTCACTTCCGCACACGATTGAATGACATATCGATGAAATCGACCCCTCCCGATCGAAACATTCCATCGTAATTATCTGATTTAAAAGCGATTTTGATAAAAATCAAAAATATATCGCATGAATGGTCTGATGGTTTGAAACCCTCAATACAATGATTCGCGGCAGAAAGGCCAATTGGCCCTTTCACAGTTTCGCCCGGTGAAAAAATACGACCCGAGGTTCCGCGATGACGAACAACGACGTGCGCGAGTCGCGCGTGCCTTGCAGTGGCACGCGGCCGCTTGAAGGTCAAAGAGGCATCGTCGTCGGATTGGCGAACGAGCAGAGCATCGCCTGGGGATGTGCGCGCGCCTTTCACGCGGCAGGTGCCGAGCTGGCCGTGACCTGGCAATCCGATCGCGCGTTGCCGTACGTCGAGCCGCTGCTGGAACAGTTGAAGCCGGCGATCGCGATGCCCGTCGACGTGAGTCGGACCGACCAGATGCGCGAGCTGTTCGACACGATCGGCGAGCAGTGGGGCGGCCTCGATTTTCTGCTGCACGCCGTTGCCTATGCCCCCAGGGCCGACCTGCACGGGCGGGTCGTCGACAGTTCGCCGGAAGGGTTCGCCCTCGCGATGGATACCTCGTGCCACTCGTTCATCAGGATGGCAAAACTTGCCGAACCGTTGATGACGTCCGGCGGCAGCCTGATGGCGATGACCTACATCGGCGCCGACCAGGTCATCGCGGAGTACGGCGTGATGGGGCCGGTCAAGGCCGCGCTGGAGGCTTCCGTTCGCTACCTGGCCGTCGAACTGGGGCCGGCAGGCATTCGCGTGAACGCGGTTTCGCCCGGCGCATTGCCCACGCGAGCGGCCTCGGGGCTGCCGAACTTCGATCACCTGCTCGACGACACCGCACGGCGTGCGCCCTTGCGCCGGCCGCTCGACATCGACGACGTCGGCGCGCTGTGCACCTTTCTCGCCAGCGATGCCGCACGCGCGATGACCGGCGGCGTTCATTACATCGACGCGGGGATGCACGTGCTCGGCTGACGCGAGGCGGCCGCTCCCGGAATGCGTCGAGATTCACCTTGCCCCTCTGGAGAACAGTGTTATGGATGCTGCCACGCAACTGGCGCGCAGTCATGAGATCGCCGCGGAGATTGTCCACGTCCTGCAAAAGCGCACGCAGCACGCGCTGGAACAGTACGGGAAACGGTTGGGCGAAGCACTCGACGGCAGCGACGGCCGCGACCCGGGCGTCACGCCTTTTTCGCCGCTGAGTGCATGGCACTACGCGGTCGACACCGTACAGCGCTCATTGCTGTTCTGGGACACGCTGCGCGAGCGCGGCACGCAATACGTCGAGCGCACGGCCCAGGGGCTCAAGCCGGTGCTTCATTTCGACTACGACGTCGTGCTCGACGGCCGGCAGTTCGCACGGCCCGTCAATTACGCGCTCGTTCACATCCAGCCGCCGCACGGCGTGATCGTCGATGCCGCGAAGCGGCCTTACCTGATCATCGATCCGCGTGCGGGGCATGGCCCCGGTATCGGCGGCTTCAAGGACGATTCGCAAGTCGGCGTGGCGTTGCGCGCGGGGCATCCGGTGTACTTCGTCGTGTTCTTCCAGGAGCCCGAGCCCGGCCAGACGCTGCTCGACGTGTGCGCGGCGGAACAGGTGTTCGTCCGGAAGGTACGGGAGCTGCATCCTGACAGCCTCAAGCCGGCCATCGTCGGTAACTGCCAGGGCGGCTGGGCCGCGATGATGCTCGCGAGCTCGTCGGCGGACGATACGGGCCCGATCGTCATCAACGGCGCGCCGATGTCGTACTGGAGCGGCGCGTGGAGCGAGGGGCCCGGCGACAATCCGATGCGCTATGCCGGCGGCATCCTCGGCGGCACCTGGCTCGCGTCGTTCTCGTCGGACCTGGGCAACGGCAAGTTCGACGGCGCGTATCTCGTGCAGAACTTCGAGAACCTGAACCCGGCGAACACGTTGTGGGACAAGTATTGCCACGTGTACGACAACATCGACACCGAGCCGCCGCGCTTCCTCGAGTTCGAGCGCTGGTGGGGCGGCTACTACCTGATGAACCGCGAGGAGATCGAGTGGATCACGCGCAACCTGTTCATCGGCAACAAGCTCTGGTCCGGCGAGGTGCGCGACGGCGCGGGCAAGGCGTTCGACCTGCGCGAGATCCGCTCGCCGATCATCCTGTTCGCGTCGATGGGCGACAACATCACGCCGCCGCAGCAGGCGTTCAACTGGGTCGCGGACATCTACGGCAGCACGGAGGAGATCAAGTCGCGCGGGCAGGTCATCATCGGGTTGATGGAAGAGGACGTCGGGCATCTCGGCATCTTCGTGTCGGGCAAGGTCGCGAAAAAGGAGCATGCGCAGATCGTCAGCGTGCTGGATGCCGTCGAAACGCTGCCGCCCGGCCTCTATGCGATGTCGATCGAGGAGGTGAAAGGCGCCGACGGGAAGGTCGCTTACGAGGTCAGCTTCGCCGAGCACCGTCTCGAAGAGATCGCGCAACACTTCAACCGCTTCGGGCGCAAGGACGAACATGCGTTCGAGGCCGTTGCCGAGTTGTCCGAATTCACGCAGCGCGCCTATGAACTGTTGATGCAGCCGTTCGTGCAGCAGGCGTCGAACGAAACCACCGCACGCCTGTTGCGCGATTTTCATCCGCTGCGCTTTCAGCGCTGGGCGTTTTCGGACCTGAATCCGTGGCTGCGCTGGCTGAAGCCGGCTGCCGACACGGTCAAGGCCCATCGCCAGCCGGTCGACGATATCGCACCGTGGCGCGAGCTCGAACGCCGTGGCTCGGACATCGTCAGCGCGTCGCTCGACTATTTCCGCGCGATCCGCGATGCCGGTACCGAGTCGCTGTTCTTCGCGATGTACACGCAGCCGTTCATGCTTCATTTCGCGGAACAGAATCGCGACCGTCACGCTGCTTCGCCGGTGGCGACGGATCCCCGCGACCTGCCGTTCGTGAAGGAGGCGCTCGCGTCGCTCGACCGGGGCGGCTACACCGAGGCGGTGGCGCGCGCAGCGTTCCTGCTCGAGCGCAGCGGCGAACCGTTTCCGCTGGCGCAGCTTGCGACCGAGCGTGAACTCGCCGAAACCTACGCCGAGTACCTGCCGGACCTGCCGCCCGATCAGTGGCGGCGCATCTATGGGGAGCAGGAAATCATCGCGACGTACGCGCCGCAGCAGGCCGTCGCCACGCTGCCGGCGCTGCTTGCCCGGCCGGAGGACCGCCAGCGGCTGCTCACGTTGCTGGACAAGCTGCTGGGCGATCCGCGCGTGCAAGGCGCATCGGTGAGCGAGCAACAGTGGGCGGCGCTGCAACGTATACGCGCGGTGCTTGGTGCGCCGCCCGCGAAGCGGCCGGCCAACGGGCCGGTGGCGGCACTCGATCGGGTGCAGTGACGGACAGCAAGGAACCGAGATGGAAAACAGACACGAGAAATATCACCGCCTCATCGAACACTGCCGGACGCTGGCGCCGATGCCGACGGCCGTTGCGCATCCGTGCGACCGCAGCTCGCTGGAGGGGGCGCTGGAGGCGGCGCGCAAGGGGCTGATCGAACCGATCCTGGTCGGCCCGCGTGCACGTATCGAAGCGACCGCCGCGGAGTGCGGGCTGTCGATCAGCGATCATGAGATCGTCGATGCGCCGTACAGCGAGGCGTCGGCCGCGGCGGCGGTGCGGCTCGTACGCGATGGCCGGGCATCCGCGCTGATGAAGGGCAGCCTGCATACCGACGAACTCATGGCCGAAGTGGTGCGGCACGATGCCGGGCTGCGCACGGGCCGGCGTATCAGCCATTGCTTCGTCATGGACGTGCCCGCGCACGCCGATCCGCTCATCGTGACCGACGCGGCGATCAATATCGCGCCGACGCTCGAGGAAAAGGTCGACATCCTGCAGAACGCGATCGATCTCGCGCATGCGCTGGAATTTCCGCAGGTCCATGTGGCGATCCTGTCGGCCATGGAGACGGTCAATCCGAAAGTGCCGTCGACGCTCGAAGCGGCCGCACTGTGCAAGATGGTGGATCGCCGGCAGATCACCGGCGCGCTCGTCGACGGTCCCCTCGCGCTCGACAACGCGATCGATCCCGAGGCCGCACGCATCAAGCAGATCGATTCGCCGGTGGCCGGGCACGCGAACGTGCTGATGGTGCCGAACCTCGAAGCGGGTAACATGCTCGCCAAGAGCCTGTCGTTCCTGGCCGGCGCGGACGCGGCGGGGATCGTGCTCGGCGCGCGCGTGCCGATCATCCTGACGAGTCGCGCCGATTCGTTGATCACCCGGCTGGCTTCATGCGCGGTCGCGATGCTCGTCGCGAACGTGCAGCGTGAAGCGGCCAGGCGCGCAGGGTGACGCCATGGCAGACGTGATTCTGGTGTTGAATGCCGGCTCGTCGAGCATCAAGTTTTCCGCGTTCGACGTGCAGGGCGACACGCTCGGGCTGATCGTGCATGGTCAGGTCGACGGCCTGTATACCGCCACCGCGCACTTCAGCGCCGTCGACCATCACGGGGAACGTCACGAGCGGCAATGGGCCGGCGGCGATACGTTCGGCCATCACGAAGGGCTCGAGCAGATCGCCGCGTTCCTGGAGGCTCACCAGGAAGGGCACCGTCTCGCGGCGGTGGGCCATCGCGTCGTGCACGGCGGGCAACGCTTCAGCGGCCCGGTGCGCGTCACGCCCGAGATCGTGGCCGAGCTGGAAAAGCTCACGCCGCTCGCGCCGTTGCATCAACCGCACAACCTCACGCCGATTCGCATCCTCGAAACGGTGCAGCCCGGTATCGAGCAGGTGGCCTGCTTCGACACGGCGTTCCACTGCACGCAGCCCGGCGTGACCCAGGCGTTCGCGCTGCCCGAATCGATCACCAGCCGGGGCGTGCGCCGCTACGGCTTCCACGGGCTCTCGTACGAGTACATCGCGAGCGTGCTGCCCGACGTCGCGCCGCAGGCGGCGCGCGGGCGCACGGTCGTCGCCCACCTCGGCAACGGCGCGAGCATGTGTGCGCTCGTTGCGGGCAAGAGCGTCGCGAGCACGATGGGGTTCACGGCGGTCGACGGACTGCCGATGGGCACGCGTTGCGGCAACCTGGATCCCGGTGTCGTGCTCTTCCTGATGGAAGAGCTCGGGATGGACGTGCGCGCCGTCGAGGATCTGATCTATCGGCGCTCCGGGTTGCTCGGGGTTTCCGGCATATCGAGCGACATGCGCACCCTGCTCGCGAGCGACGACCCGCATGCGCGCTTCGCGATCGAGCTGTACATCTACCGCATCTCGCGCGAACTCGGTTCGCTTGCCGCCGCCATGGAGGGCATCGATGCCATCGTCTTCACGGCGGGGATCGGCGAGCATGCGGCGCCGATTCGCGAAGGGGTGATGCGCCGTGCGGCCTGGCTCGGCGTCGAGATCGATGTCGAAGCGAACAATGCAGGCGGGCCGCTGGTCACGACGGCGTCGAGCCGCGTACCGGTGTGGGTGATCCCGACCAACGAAGAACTGATGATCGCGCACCATACGCACCGGCTGATCCGGTGACGGACAGGCGAACAAGGAAAGGAGCCGTGATGGCCGAACTGTTGCTGGTCAATGTCGAGGAACACGCGCGCGACGATGAGGTCGGCGCGTTCCTGACACAGTATAGATTCCCGCTGTTCGATTCGATCGAGCGTGTGCCGGCCGGAATTGGCAACCCGATCGCGCTGCTCAGGTTCAGTACGCTGTCGTCGGTGGCGCTCTACACGCTGCGCGCGCGGATCGACCACATATCGTGGCGGGGGCGGTCGATTCGTGCGCATATCCTGCCGGATCGGAAGGACTGAACGGCTTCGTGCGTCAGCGTGATTGAAGGGGGGATTGTGGGCCGACTCCCCCGCGAATAGGTATCTCCAGCACGATTTTTGAATCCCCGTGTGTCGTGTTCGCACACAGATACGTTGGGATACAAAGCCTCCAGAAGGTTCGGGTATAAATCCGGTGAAGCGATTCACACGGCGGTGCGGTGCCAGCGCTGCCGCTACGAACGCCGCTTCCAGAGCGCCCATACGCGCCGCGGGCCCCCTTCCTTAGCGATCGACAATGGAGAACGAGTCATGCCTGATACCGTGAACACCCGCCGCCGCCTGATCCTGGGTACGACGCTGGCAAGCCTGAGCCTCGCCGACCTCGGCTTCAGCGCCCTGGCGCATGCACAGTCGGCGCCCGATGCACCGCCTGCGAAGCGCACGGCCGGCGTCGCGTCGCTGGGCACGATCCACCAGATCGACGCGGGCGTGCTCAACGTCGGGTATGCGGACCTCGGGCCGAAGAACGGCCCTGTCGTGTTCCTGCTGCACGGCTGGCCGTACGACATCTACAGCTATGCGGAAGTCGCGCCGCTGCTCGTCGCGGCCGGCTATCGCGTGATCGTGCCTTACCTGCGCGGCTACGGGTCGACGACGTTCCGCTCGGCCGACACGGTGCGCAACGGCCAGCAGGCGGTGACGGCCGTCGACATCATCGCGTTGATGGATGCGCTGAAGATCGACCGCGCGGTATTCGGCGGCTACGACTGGGGCGCGCGCACGGCCGACATCATCGCGGCGCTGTGGCCGCAGCGCGTGAAGGCGCTGGTATCGGTGAGCGGCTACCTGATCGGCAGCCAGGCGGCGAACGCCAAGCCGCTGCCGCCGCAGGCCGAGTTCCAGTGGTGGTATCAGTTCTACTTCACGACCGAGCGTGGCGTGCTGGGCTACACGGCGAACCGCGATGCGTTCAACAAGCTGATCTGGCAGCTCGCGTCGCCGAAGTGGCAGTTCTCCGACGAAACCTATGCACGCTCGGCCGCATCGTTCCAGAATCCCGATCACGTGGCCATCGTGATCCACAACTATCGCTGGCGCCTCGGGCTCGTGAAGGGCGAGGCGCAGTACGACGACATCGAACGGCGTCTTGCTGCCGGGCCCGCGATCACCGTGCCGACGATCACGATGGAAGGCGACGCGAACGGCGCGCCGCATCCGGAACCGGCCGCGTATGCGAAGAAGTTCACGGGCAAGTACCAGCACCGGACGATTACCGGCGGCATCGGCCACAACCTGCCGCAGGAAGCGCCGCAGGCGTTCGCGGATGCGATCCTGCAAGTGGAGCACCTGTGATGCGGGCTCGCGTGGATGTGATACATCGCGGCGCGCGCCGTGCGTTCGTCGCAGGCGTGCTGCTGGCCGGCGCGTGGTCGGCGAGCGGCCCGGCCGCGTTCGCGGAGCAGCCGAAGCCGGCCGCCGTCGCGTCGCCGATCTACGGCGTGACGATCCCGCCCGGCTACCGGAAGTGGGAAATGGTGGCGCCGGCCGAGGAAGCCGCACCGCTCGACGAACTGCGCGTGGTGCTCGGCAACCCTGTCGCGATGCGCGCGCTCGAAAAGGCGACGCTGCCGTTCCCGGACGGCACGATCCTCGTGAAGCTCGCGTACAAGCGCAAGCAGTCCGACGAGTTCGCGCCGGCCACGGTACCCGGCCAGGCGACGACCGTGCAGGTGATGGTGAAGGACTCGCGCCGCTATGCGTCGACGGGCGGCTGGGGTTTCGGGCGCTTCATCAATGGCGTGCCGGCCGATATCGGCCAGCATCAGACGTGCTTTGCGTGCCACCAGGCGCGTGTGAAGAACCACGATTACGTGTTCACGCGGCTCGCGCCGTGACGTGTGTGGTGTGACGGGTTCGACGGAAAGGCGTGCCGCGCGTGGCACGCCTTTTTTCATGGCGGGTGGGCTTTCGGGGAGCACCTCGGCAGAGCGCGCCAGTGACCGATGCGATAGCCGGGTGTGTATCGCACTGTATCTGCGGCCGTTCCTGAAAAACTGGCATGCAGAAAGCACCGGTTTCGGAAACATGGCAGATACGTGGGCGGGTTCTACTGTCGACATGCAGGAAACGTTCGATGCCAGACGATCTGGATCGGATGCCGAATGATCGACTGACCACCTTCCTTCAAGGAGAACCTTCATGAAAGCCGCTCGAATCCTCGCCGTTGCCGTCCTCGCCGCCGTTCCCGCATTGTCGTTCGCCGATACCGGCCACGGCCTCACGCGTGCCGACGTACGCGCCGAACTCGTCCGCCTGGAAAAGGCCGGCTACGACCCGGCTCGCAGCGAGCCGCACTACCCGGATGACATCGCCGCCGCGCTGCAGGTTGTGCGTTCCGACCAGAACGGCCCGTCGAAGTCGCAAGGCGACAACGTGGCGGATGCGTCGGCGCCTGCCGGCCATCGTGGCGCGACGCAAGCGCGCTCCACGCAGAACGCGGCAGACGACCTGTACGCGCATTCGTGATTTGCCACCGCGCTTGCTGCCAGCGGGCGCGGCCACCACTGCAGCACTTCATGTAAAAAACACAACAGAGCAAGGAGCATGACGATGGCCGGTTTGATGAAACGCGTACTGGTGTCCGCCGCGGTGATCGGCGGACTGTTCGGTGCGGTCGCGGCGCAGGCCGCGCCGAAAGAAGACCTGAAGGGCACGAACGTCGTGCTCGTGCACGGCGCGTTCGCCGATGGGTCGAGCTGGAACCGCGTGATTCCGCTGCTCGAGGCGCGCGGGCTGCACGTGGTGTCGGTGCAGAATCCGCTGAGCTCGCTTGCCGACGATGCGGCTGCGACGAAGCGCACGATCGACGCGCAGAAGGGGCCGGTCGTGCTGGTCGGCCATTCGTGGGCCGGCGTCGTGATCAGCGATGCGGGCAACGACGACAAGGTGAAATCGCTCGTGTACGTCGCCGCGTTCGCGCCCGATAGCGGCCAGTCGATCGCCGACGTCACGCAGGGGCTGCCGGCGCCCGCCTGGGCCGGTGAACTGCGCAAGGACGCGGGCGGCTTCGCGACGCTGTCGGACAAGGCGATCGCGCAGGATTTCGCGCCGGACCTGCCGCCCGCGCAGCAGCGCATCGTTGCGGCGACCCAGGGGCCGTGGTATGGCGGGTGCATCTCGGAGAAGGTCACGCAGGCCGCGTGGCATGCGAAGCCGTCGACGTTCGTCGTCGCGACGCAGGACCGGATGATCGACCCGACGCTGCAGGAAGCGATGGCGAAGCGGATCGGTGCGACGGTCACGCGCGTGAACGGCAGCCATGTCGCGATGCTGAGCCAGCCGAAGGCCGTGGCCGATGCGATCATCGCGGCCGCCGAACGCGCGAAGCAGGATGCGCAGTGAGTGAATGTGGCGCCGCGCTTTCTCGTCGTCGATGAGGCGCGGCGCCGTCAGTGATTGTGATGTCTTTCCACCAGGAGAAGTCATGACCGAACTCTGGCAACTGCCGGCAACCGAACTCGCAAAACGCGTGCGTCAGCGTGAAGTGTCCGCGCGCGAAGTGGCCGACGCGGTGCTCGATCGTCTCGACGCTGTGAATCCGGCGATCAACGCGGTGATCGAACACCGGCCCGACGACGTGCGGCGGCAAGCCGATGAAATCGATCGCGCGATCGCACGCGGCGACGATCCGGGGCCGCTCGCGGGCGTGCCCGTCACCGTGAAGATCAACGTCGATCAGGCAGGCTTTGCGACGACCAACGGCACGCGCCTGCAGGAAGACTTGATCGCGCACGCCGACAGCCCGGTGGTCGGCAATATCCGGAAAGCCGGCGCGATCCTGCTCGGCCGCACCAATTCGCCGACGTTCGCGTTGCGCTGGTTCACGTCGAATCTCGTGCATGGCCACACGCGCAATCCGCGCAATCCATCGCTGACGCCGGGCGGATCGAGCGGCGGCGCGGCGGCAGCCGTGGCCGCCGGGATCGGCCCGCTTGCCGTCGGCACCGACATTGGCGGCTCGGTGCGTTATCCGGCCTACGCGTGCGGCGTGCACGGCATTCGACCGTCGCTCGGACGTGTGCCGGCGTTCAATGCGTCGTCGCCCGAGCGTGCGATCGGCGCGCAGCTGATGTCGACGGCGGGGCCGATTGCACGCACGATCGACGATCTCTCGCTCGCGCTGCGTGTGTTCGCCGCGCCGGACCCGCGCGACCCGTGGCACGTGGCGGTGCCGTTCGACGGGCGCGAGGTGCCGAAGCGCGCAGCGCTGTGCGTGCGGCCGGGCGGCTTGCAGGTCGTGCCCGAGGTCGAGGCCGCATTGCGCGATGCCGCGCGGCGGCTGATCGATGCGGGCTGGATTGTCGACGAGATCGACGATACGCCGCCGATGCGCGAGGCTGCGCTGCTGCAGGAGCAGCTCTGGCTCGGCGACGGTTTCGATGCATTGACGAGCGCGGTCGTGAAAGACGGCGATCCGGGCGCGGCTGCCGTGATCGACGCCGTGCGTGGCAAGGTGCGCGATCTGCCGGCCGACGTGATCAGCCGCGCACTCGTCCGGCGCACGACGCTGACGCGGCAGTGGCGGGTGTTTCTCGACGAATATGCCGTGCTGCTGCTGCCTGTTTCATCGGAACTGCCATTTCCCGACGATCTCGACAGGCAAGGGCAGGACGGGTTCGATCGCGTGTGGGAGGCGCAGCTCACGTTGCGCGCGCTGCCGGCGATGGGGCTGCCGGGATTGGCCGTGACGACGGCGCTCGTGAATGGCGTGCCGGTCGGCGTGCAGGTGGTTGCCGCGCATCACCGCGAGGATCTGTGTCTGCTCGCGGGGCGCGATATCGAAGCACGCGGCGTGCCGGTCGCGCCGGTCGACCCGGTGGTGTGAGGCGTTGACGCATGAGTGCATCGGCGATGCCGGTCGGGATGGCGCCGGCATCGCCATTTATCGGGTATCGCGCGACGTCGATCGTTAGCAACTCAACTGAATCGTCGCAACCGTCGGGATATTGGTATTCCCGTCAGAAATACCCGGCATGACAGAAATATGACCAGGATGGAAGTTGGCGACGCACGAGAAGCTGACACTCGTGTTGTTGAGAATGGTCATTGAAACATCGGTTGCTTGCCAATGGAGCGGTGAGTTTGTCCACGGCGCGCCGACCGAAGCCGTGCATGTCCCGTTACCCGTGGTCGACGTACATGAAATGCTCAAGGATGTCTGCGCCTGTACCGGCGATGCGGGCAGCAGCAACGGAATCGACAGAAGCATGGGCAGCAGAATATTTCGTGAAGTTTTGATCATAGTTGTCTCGAAAACTCTTGTTTATCCGTCGTATGGAAATGATCGCGTGATTCGATACTGCGAAAAGCGCGATGAGTACATCGTGCCGAAACCAGGCTGGGATTCACGGGGGCGCATTAAGCCCGAATTGATGCAGACATCTCCATGTAGTTGAAAGCCGGATAACGGCTTTCGTAGACTAGGTGAGCGGAAATAAGTGGTCAATGGGATTCTGGCGCGCCGAATCGCATTTGTGAAATCAAGGTGATAGCCGATCCGGTGGAACGCGCTACGAGCGTCGTTACCGATTTCAGCTGTGAGCCGCGCCCTGACATTCAGGGTTCGCGTTGCGACTGCTACTCCATCCTCCATCGCATATAACGCGCGATCATTCCCCCCCATTGCCATGTACGGCGAGTCAATCCGCTCGCCGGTGTTCCCTCGCCATTGCATTCCCCGCACCGCTGATTAGGAAATGAATTTTTATTGGTTCTGCTTGCCCGGCCGCACTCGCATAGTGGCGCTGACGGCTATAGACAGCACGCAAGCTGCAACGGCCGCTTTCCCGGTGTTTTTTGATCATACGAATCAACGAAAACAAGGAAGTGTCATGACGGTTGCATTGGAAGAACGAACCGCTGCGCAGCAGGCGCTCGAAGACGCGCGCGCGGCGGCTGCGGCGGCCGGCACGCCCTACGCGGGCGGCGTCGCGCCGGAAGCCGCGTGGGCGCTGTTCTCCGCCGGCGACGCATTGCTGGTGGACGTACGCACCGCCGAGGAGCGGAAATTCGTCGGTCACGTGCCGGAGTCACTGCATGTGCCGTGGGCAACGGGCACGAGCCTGACGCGCAACCCGCGCTTCGTGCGCGAACTGGAAGCGAAGACCGGCAAGGACGCCGTCGTGCTGTTGCTGTGTCGCAGCGGCAACCGGTCCGCGCAGGCGGCCGAGGCCGCGGCGAAGGGCGGTTTCACGCAGGTATTCAACGTGCTCGAAGGGTTCGAGGGCGACCTCGACGAACGGCAGCATCGCGGCGGCAGCAACGGCTGGCGTTTTCGCGGCCTGCCGTGGGCGCAGGACTGATTCACGGCCGTTACAGGGAGAAAGCAGCATGGCCGCATTCGACATCGACGACATCGTTCAATCGCTGCAAAGCGTGCGCCGCGCGTGGCGCGAGAAGCAGCGCCGCTCGCTCGAACCGGGCGGGCGCGACCTGCCGGCGCGCGAGGCGCTCGCGCAGATCATCGGCGCGCTGAAGGGCGTGCTGTTCCCGATGCGGCTCGGGCCGCCCGACCTGCGCCAGGAGAGCGAGAACTTTCACGTGGCCCATGCGCTCGATGCGGCGCTGAATGCGCTGCTCGCGCAAGTGAAGCTGGAATTGCGCTACGCGGCGCGGCAGCGCAGTGCCGAAGGGCCGGCCGATAACGTCGACGACGTCGCGTCGACGGCCGTGCAGGCGTTTGCCGCACGCCTGCCCGACATTCGCCGGCTGCTCGACAGCGACGTGCTGGCCGCATTCCACGGCGATCCGGCGGCGGGCAGCGTCGACGAGGTGCTGCTGTGCTACCCGGGCATCCTCGCGATGATCCACCACCGGCTCGCGCACGAGCTGTACGGGCTCGGCCTGCCGCTGCTCGCGCGGATCATCGCCGAGCAGGCGCACGCGGAGACGGGCATCGACATTCATCCCGGCGCGCGCATCGGCGCGGGCTTTTTCATCGACCACGGCACGGGCGTCGTGATCGGCGAGACGGCGATCATCGGCGAGCGCGTGCGCGTGTACCAGGCCGTCACGCTCGGTGCGAAGCGCTTTCCGCGCGATGCGGCCGGCCATCTGGAGAAGGGGCTCGCACGCCATCCGATCGTCGAGGACGACGTGGTGATCTATGCCGGCGCAACGATCCTCGGGCGCGTGACGATCGGGCGCGGCGCGGTGATCGGCGGCAACGTGTGGCTCACGCAGGACGTGCCGGCCGGCGAGAACGTTACGCAGGCCGTGCTGCGCAGCGAAGCGAACGCCGCGCCGCGCGCTGCGGCGCGTGTTGCATAGGAGGCGCGATGAGCGACCTCATCCATCACTTCGGCGCCAATGTGCGCAAGCTGCGCGAAGCGCGCACGTGGTCGCAGGAGCAGCTTGCCGAGCATGCGGGGCTGAACCGCTCGTATGTCGGCGAGATCGAGCGCGGCGAGGCGATCGCGTCGATCGTCACGGCCGACAAGATCGCGCGCGCATTCGACGTGTCGATCTCGACGCTGCTGCCGGGCGCGTACCTCACCTGAGGCCGCTTCGTTCCGTTTCCCTTTCGGTTGCACGCGACATGACGGCTATAGCATGTTGAGCCGGCAGGTGCGTGCTTCCGATAATCACCGAGCGTCATAAGCAATCCCGTTTTTCATCTTAAGAACCCGGAGCCACACATGTCGACCGTTGCAAGCGGCACGGCCGCGCTGAGCGATCACGCCGCCCGCCAACTAGCGAACGCTACCAAGACCGTCCCCCAGCTTTCCACGATCACGCCGCGCTGGTTGACCCATCTGCTGCAATGGGTGCCGGTCGAGGCCGGCATCTATCGCCTGAACCAGGTGAAGAACCCGGAAGCCGTCCGTGCCGCGTGCACGCAGCTCGAGGACGAAAGCGTGCTGCCGCAGACCTTCGTGCCGTACGAGGAACAGCCGCGCGAGTATTTCCTGAACGCGGTGAGCACGGTGCTCGACGTGCATACGCGGATCTCCGATCTTTACAGCAGTCCTCACGACCAGATCAAGGAACAGCTGCGCCTGACGATCGAGACGATCAAGGAACTGCAGGAAAGCCAGCTGATCAACAACCCCGACTACGGGCTGCTCGCCAACGTGACCGACGAGCAGCGGATCTTCCCGCTGACGGGCGCGCCGACGCCGGACGATCTCGACGAGCTGCTGACCAAGGTGTGGAAGGAGCCCGCGTTCTTCCTCACGCACCCGCTCGCGATCGCCGCGTTCGGCCGCGAATGCACGCGGCGCGGCGTGCCGCCGCCGACGGTCAGCCTGTTCGGTTCGCAGTTCCTCACGTGGCGCGGCATTCCGCTGATCCCGTCGGACAAGGTGCCGGTCGCGGACGGCAAGACCAAGATCCTGCTGCTGCGCGTCGGCGACAAGCGTCAGGGCGTGGTCGGCCTGTATCAGCCGGGCGTCGCGGGCGAGCAGGGCCCGGGCCTGTCGGTGCGCTTCATGGGGATCAACAACCAGGCGATCGCGTCGTACCTGATCTCGCTGTATTGCTCGCTCGCGGTCCATTCGCCGGATGCGCTGGCTGTCCTCGATGACGTCGAAATCGCCAAGTTCCATGACTATCCCGACACCTACCGTTAATCCCGGCCTGGCCGGCGGCGACGCGCACGCGCTGCCGCACGCGCCGCTGCCGGCGGGTTTGCCCGATCCCGCGACGCTTG
>NZ_JAAGPO010000248.1:0-13186 GCF_017104825.1 Burkholderia sp. Ac-20345
GCACACGCCGATCTCGGTGCCTTTCTCGGCGGCCAGCTGCTTGAGCCGGATCGCCGCCGACAGCCCGGCGGGGCCGCCGCCGACGATCACGACGTCGTATTCCATCGATTCGCGCGGGCCGTATTGCGCGAGCAAGTCCTGTGTGGTCAAAATCCTGTCTCCTCCTGCGTCCCGACCGTCAGCCGGTCAGAACTGGTCTTCCGTCAACGCGAGCACGCCCTCGTTGCCCTTCGTGCCGACGATCGACGCTTCGAATGCGCCGGCCTGCACCAGCACGTGCTCCGCATAGCATTGCGCGATCGCGATCTTCGCATCGAAGAACGCCGGGTCGCTCGCGCGGTTCGCCTGCGCGGCCACCAGCGCGCGGCCCATCTGCCACCCGCACAACACCACGCCCGCCAGCTTCAGGTACGGCACGCTGCCCGCGAACACCGCGTTCGGGTCCTGCTTCACGTTCGCCACCACGTAATCGACCACCGACGACAGCGCCTTCGCGCCTTTCTCCAGCTGTGCCTTCACCGATGCGGCCGCCGCGCCGTCCAGCTTGCCCAGCGCCGCCACCGTGTCGCCGATCTCCGCGATCAGCGCCTTCGCCACCGCGCCGCCGTCGCGCATCGTCTTGCGGCCCACCAGATCGTTCGCCTGGATCGCCGTCGTGCCTTCGTAGATCGCCAGGATACGGGCATCGCGATAATACTGCGCCGCGCCCGTCTCCTCGATGAAGCCCATCCCGCCGTGCACCTGCACGCCCAGGCTCGCCACGTCGTTCACCATCTCCGTGCTCCAGCCCTTCACCACCGGCACCAGATACTCGTAGATTGCCTGATGACGTGCCCGCGTCGCCTCGTCCGAATGGCGGTGGGCAATGTCGCTGTGCGCGGCGGCCACGTAGGCCAGTGCCCGCGCGCCTTCGGTCAGCGCGCGCATCGTGCCGAGCATGCGACGCACGTCCGGGTGATGGATGATCGTCACCGACTGCTTGGCCGAACAGTCCACCGGGCGGCTCTGCACGCGCTCCTTCGCGAATTCCGCGGCCTTCTGGTATGCGCGGTCGGCCACGCCGATCCCCTGCATCCCGACGCCGAAGCGCGCCGCGTTCATCATGATGAACATGTATTCGAGGCCGCGGTTTTCCTCGCCGACCAGGTAGCCGATCGCGCCGCCGTGGTCGCCGTACTGCAGCACCGCCGTCGGGCTCGCCTTGATCCCGAGCTTGTGCTCGATCGACACGCAGTGCACGTCGTTGCGCGCGCCGAGCGACCCGTCGTCGTTGACCATGAACTTCGGCACGATGAACAGCGAGATGCCCTTCACGCCTTCCGGCGCGTTCGGCGTGCGCGCCAGCACCAGGTGGACGATGTTGTCCGCCATGTCGTGCTCGCCCCACGTGATGAAGATCTTCGTGCCGAACACCTTGTACGTGCCGTCGCCCTGCGGCTCGGCGCGCGAGCGCACCAGCGCGAGATCGGAGCCCGCCTGCGGCTCGGTCAGGTTCATCGTGCCCGTCCATTCGCCCGAGATCAGCTTCGGCACGTAGCGCTGCTTCTGCTCGTCGGTGCCGGCCGTCAGCAGCGCCTCGATCGCGCCGTCGGTCAGGAGCGGACACAGCGCGAACGACAGGTTCGATGCGTTCAGCATCTCGATGCACGGCGTTGCGATCAGCTTCGGCAGCCCCTGACCGTCGTATTCGGTCGGATGCTGCAGCCCCTGCCAGCCGCCTTCGACGAACTGGCGGAATGCTTCGCCGAAGCCCGGCGTTGCGGTCACGACACCGTCCTTCCAGCTGCTCGGGTTGCGGTCGCCTTCGACGTTCAGCGGCGCCAGCACCTCGCCGCAGAACTTCGCGGACTCGTCGAGCACGGCCTGCGCCGTGTCGTAACCGGCATCCTCGAAGCCCGGCAACTGCGCAACGGCGTCGATGCCGGCCAGCTCCTTCAGCACGAACAGCATGTCCTTGACGGGGGCGTTATAGCTCATGGTCGATGTTCCAATCAGACGGTATATGAGGGGCGCTACGGGGCGGGAGGCGGTAAAACCGGCTCAGGCCCTGGCGACGACGTGGGTCATCGTAATGCCGGGGCGGGCGATTCCTATTGTCATATCCGGCCCATGTGGTGACAAAATCGGCCACGGGATGTGGGGGTGAAGCGGGGAAAGGTCAGATGGGTGGGGGATTGGGCAGGGGCGGGTTTGGGAGGTTTGGGGGATTGGCGAGCAAACGGTGTGCCGCGTTGGCGGGATGGTGCGGTCGAGGTGGTCAGGTTTGCGCGGGGGGGGGGGGGGCGAGCCACGGGTTTACCTTGATCCACGATGCGGACTGCACGCCGGCTGGCGACTCCGGCCCGAAGCCGGGAAGCACCTGGTGTGTAAACGATCACGCGGAGGTCGGAAAACGCTTAAATCCCGCGCAACAAACCCGGAAGTGAAGAAAGATCGTCTATGACGTGGGTCGGGATCGCGAACCGTCCTGAACGCGACTGGATCCGTGCCCACGGGCCGCGCCGCACAGTGGTCAATCCAAGCGGCGGGCGCCCGAGGAACACCCACCTCCTTCGATCTGCAACAGACTGTAGAATACGCTCCAAAATTGTCCACAGGATGAAAATGGCACGGCCGCAGATATTCATCAGTTCCACCTTTTATGACCTCAAGGTCATCCGGGATGACCTCGCACGGGCGATGAAGGACTTAGGTTACGAAACTATCCGGCACGAAGTCGGGGCTATTCCATATGGCCGCAGCGACAAGCTGGAGAGTTCGTGCTATCGGGAGGTTGAAAACTGCGACATCTTGGTGTGCATCATCGGGGGCCGGTACGGGAGCGGGTCCACCGTTTCCTCCGGTTCAGTCACACAGAATGAATTGCGCGAAGCCTACGACCAAGGCAAGCAGGTTTATGTATTCGTCGAGAAGAATGTCCTGTCTGAGCGGACTTTCTACAAGAACAACCGTGACGTCCGGAATCTGGTACTTACGCACGTCAGCGATCGCAAGGTTTTCGACTTCATTGATGAAGTGGATCAACTTCCAACAGGGAACCCACTGTTCCCATTCGAGAATGCCAGCGACATCATCGCTCTGCTGAAGGAACAACTAGCTGGTTTATTTCAGAGGATGCTGAAAGAGCAGACCAACGCACGGCAGTATCAGTTCCTCGACCAGTTGAAGTCTTCGATCGCCACTGTAGGCGAGCTTGCGAAATATCTCTCTACTGCTGCCGATCAAGCGGGGGTCGCTGTCAAAGACATCCTACTGACCGATCACCCTTGCTTTGCGGCTCTCCGTCGAGTCACTAAAAACCGCTATCGAATCTTCTTTGCTGACCTAACTGAGCTGACGCAGTGGCTCTCGGGCGCGAAGAGCATGAACCAGGTCGATGAGGAAAATTGGGACTCTCCTGACTATAGGGAATGGGTCAAGAGTACTTCGAAGAATGGTGGCGATGAGCAGACGTTACTGAAGGTCTGGGTTGGCCTCTTCGATGATGCGGGGCGTCTGAAGCCGATGAGTTCAGCTGCCTGGAAGGATGAGTACATCACCATCGAGGTCAGCATCCTAGAGGAATAGGTAATTAGCACTGTACGCCGATCCATCTAGCCGTTCCCCGTTGCTCTACATCGCGCACCGACATACGCGGATTGCGTCTAGTCCGTGCGCTCAGGTTCGCCTGCCTCATCCATCCTTTCTGGATGACTGCAATGCGTGAATTCAATGGTGGACTTCGACCGACTGAGATCGCAGCAAAGCAGACATTTCTCAACGAAACCCGAACGGTTGCAACGGGTCGGTAACGGCCTCATCCCCAAGAGGGCGAGCGTAGGTCTTGGCGTAGGTTTATGTATCAGGCCTTGTCAGCTAAGACACTGGTTTTGCTGCATCACTGGGGTAACGGTTGCTGGTGCTGCTGCGGGTTGCGTGCTCATGTGACCGGGAAAAATTGCTTTGGCAGCCCAAGTTTGCCAGCGGGCCGAACGCGACCGCTTGAAGTTCGCCGTTCGGCCAGTTGCCGGAGATCCCGACCGGCGGCTGCCAGCCAGGAACCGTCATTGAAAAATAAAGTTTGAGTACCGGCTATAGGCTGGATCCGGTTATCGCGGCCGACGGATGGAACGATTGCTATCTCTAAAAAAACGGCCATTCGCGGCCAATGTTGATGACCGGTGGTGGAACTTTCGAAGCCGGGTGGCCCGTCAATCTATCGGTCGGGACAGGCTGCGGGTTGCAAACGACGTTTCGTGATCTTGGCAAAGCGCGTATTGATCTGTTCCGGTCGTTCATTACCCTGCCCCTACTGGCCCTCGTAGGGCAATGCGGTCCACCGCGACCGACAGGTGGACTGCTTAGATGTGAAGGCTTCGGCTGAGGTAATCTTTGATTTCAAACAGGTTCACTTGGAACTTGTCGGCGTCCTCCGGACGGATCATGATGGTCAACTTATTGGAAAACAGCCTGTTCTTCGCCGCGTCGGCGAATGACTGCGCGATTTTCTCTGTCATTTTCTTTCGCGAAGTGTCGATTCGGCCACGACCAGTGCCAACTAGCGGAGCGGTTAAATCGGCTAGGTTGCCGTTGTTGCCGATGTACACCCAAAGCTTTTCCAACGCGTTCTCTACGTCATGCAGAGTTGTTCCTGCAGTCCCAGATGCGTTCAATCTGGACATCGCTAGGAAGTAGAAGGTCTTATTGCCAGTGCTAACCTTTGCCACCGTTCCGATGGGATACTCCCGCTTTTTTCCGGGAGCATTGGCGTTGTCAGTGAAGTGTACATTCGCCAAGCTAGCGTCTAGCTGTTTGTCAATTAGCGCAGTATTTCCTTGGAAAAATCTAAGGGAAACTTGACCCTGCAGACTTTCCGGGGAAATCAATCCGCTTGCTATATCGGTATCGAAGGTGGTGTTGGTGCTAACGACGATGTCGCCCGGTTCCGCGAACATGTCACCGATCTTGACTTCGAACATGATGTCGCGCTTTGGTACCTTGTATGTCACTCTCGAAACTGGTCGGCGCGTCACGATTACCCAAAGAATGGCCACAATGGTGATCGGAACGATTGCAAACTTGCTGTATTTGTCCTTCGTGTAGATATTCAGGAAGTCCATGAACTCCATGAAAAAGTACAGAGTTCCGACAGTGGCGAGGACGGCGGCCAGGGCATCGACAGAGAAAAGTGCATACCTCCAGAAGGAAGTCGTCGCGAGCGAACGAAGGAAGAACTTCACAGGCCGAGCCCCTTGTAGAACGAATCGTTGTAATGAAAGGCACCAGACTTACCTTCTGACTTGCATCGGGTGTGGTCGGCGGGCCAATTGACAGCGGCGTGACTGACAACCTTTTCCTTAAATGGCACGTAGATGGCCAGCGCCTCACGCATCGCGGGTGGACACAGTCCGTCCTTTGTTCGACTTCCATTTAGGTTCACGCCGATGATCGGAAGATCAAGTCGAATTGCAGTCTCAATCTCCCATTGCACGAATTTTGTTAGACGCCATGTGTTTTCGCCAATTATCACAATGAACAACTTTGAGTTCGAGAATCGTTCCCTGAGTTGCGCCTTAATGCTCGCCTCTTGGCTGGAATCCCTTGCCGTATTCAGGTCATGTGCATTGGAGAAGTTAAGGGAGAGCTTTTCATTTTCTGACCACGCCGTCATGAGGCGGTAGTAGGCCATGTCACGGTCGCCGTCGAAGGCGATATAGGTCTTGTTGCGATACGCCATTTTTCCCCGAGCCTTAATGTTGGTCGTTGCAGCCGCTCAACTAATTTGTAGAAGATATCTGGGTATGCGCGCCAGCGCAACACGCTTTAGGGGTCACCCGATCCACATTGCAATGACAGCGTCGACCGGCCGCTCCGAGCAGCGAGCAGGCGTCGCATTTGAGTTGAACTGTGTGCCTTCACCCTTAATAACCAGACCGCGCCGCGTACCGGGCATTTCGGGTTTCGGCGCCTCAGCAGTTCAATGACTGCTTCGTGGTTCGCAACGTGATCTAGTTTTTGGCCATGACCGACAGCACCCGCTGCGTTTCAGACGCTAGTCAGCAGAAAGCGAATGGCCGTACTGGGTCGGTAACGGCCGTTGCTCGACCTTGCCTCAAACCGGACGTTTAACCGAATCCCCCTACTTCATCGCCACCAACGGCCCGACAAACGCCTCGAAGTGCGGCAACCAAATCGGTATCGCCTCCTTGACCGAGAACATCCCGTGGCCGTTGCTGCCAAACGGCGGCTCAACAACCATCTGCCCACGCCCACCCGCCCCCTGAAACGTGGCAAACCAGGTCGCCACCACCTCCGGCGCGAAATACTTGTCGTTCTGCACGTAATGCCAAAGCACCGGCACCCGCGTCGTACTCGCGAAATGCCCGATCGTGTCGGCCATCTGCTTCGGATCGCACGGCATCCCTGGATGGGTCGTCGGGTTCCCCCCACGTCCACCCGAGAAGTTCACCACCGCGACCCCCCCTTGCGGCGCATAGCTCGCCGCCGCCAGCGAAGCAAAACCACCCGCCGATTGCCCGACCAGCACGACACGGTTTCGATCCACCTGCGGCAACGTCTGCGCATACCGCACGGCCGCGAGCACATCGCGCGCGGCCTGCTGCCCCGCAGCGAGGTAATCGGGATGTCGGCACGAACCCGCATCCTCTTCGTCGCCCCCGCCCGTCGCCCCCTATCCGCGGCGGATCGGCACGATGACCGCGAAACCGAGCTGCACGAACGTCCGGATCTGCGGTAACGCGCGATAGCGGCGCACCTTCGGTCGGTCGCGCGGATCGGGCGGGCTGCCGTGGCTCAGCACGATCAGCGGAAAGGGGCCGGGGCCGTCCGGCATGTAGGTGGTGGCGACGATATCCCGCGTGCTCGCCCCCTCATCGACCGGGACCTTGACGACGGTTTCATGCAGATCCGGCGCGATGGACGTGTCGTCAACCGCCGTCGCCGCACAGCCGACGATGGAAGCGATCAACGCCCCCGAGATCAGCACTCGACACAAGCGGATGGCGATCCGGTTTCGACGAACGACGATGCTCATGGGTGATCTCTCCACGAATCCGCTGCCCACGGCCCATGCTGCCGCGATGCAAACGACGAAGGCGTCAGTGTATCCGGGCGGCAGCGCGGTCGGGAAAGCCGCTCACGCGCAGTCCGCACCGGCATCGCGATCGTCACCCCCCATCACCACCGATAACTGACATCCCCCGTCACCATCAACCGCGTGCCATAGAAACACCCGCCTGCTGAAAAACACGACGACACATAAGTCCGGTCGAACAGGTTGTTCACATGCGCCGCAACGCGCCATCCCTTCCATGCAGACCGCTCGACACCCAAGTCATACGACAGCCCGAGATCAAACAACACGACAGCCGGCACATCGAACGTATTGACGTTATCGCCCGCGCTGCGCCCGACATATCGCACACCGCCACCCACCCTCAACCCGCGCAACCCAGGCTGCTCGACCGCATAGTCCAGCCACAACGACGCAAGATGACGCGGCACCGCCGCCACGCGCTTGCCAACGACGGTCGGATCCGTATCGGCCTGCACCGTCGTGTCGAGATACGTGTATGCAGCAATCACATCCAGTTGCTTCCACACGCGCGTACGCCCTTCCAGCTCGATCCCGCGCGACCGCACCTCGCCCGTCTGCACACTGAAGAACGGATGCTCAGGATCAGCGGTCAGGACGTTGCGCTGGCGAATATCAAACGCCGCGATCGACGCGTTCTGCAGCCGATCCGGCGACTGATAACGCAACCCGACCTCGAACTGCTTCGCCTTCGTCGGCGTAAACGGCTGGCCATCGAAGCGCGTGCCGAGCGCCGGTTCGAACGACGTCGAATAGCTCATGTAAGGCGCAAAGCCGCTATCGAACAGATAAACCGCCCCCGCGCGCCCCGTGAACGCCCGCGTGCTCTGCCGCACGCTCGCGAACCGCAGCAGATCATCAGTCGTCGTGCGCGACCATTCCTCCCGCCCGCCGAGCGTGAACACCCAGCGATCCCAGCGCACCTGATCCTGCAGATAAACGCCGATCCGGTCAGGCGTCTGCCGCGTCTGCTGCGCGACCGGCGGCACCGTAAACGGCTGCCCGTAGTCAGGCGCCCGCGTATCGAGCGGCGGCGCCGCACCAAAGCCCGACCCAACGAGATTCGCCACCGCATGCTCATACGACAGCCCGGCCAGCACCGTATGCTCGACCGGCCCCGTCATCACGCGCGTCTCGGCCTGGTTGTCGAGCGCGAGATGGTTCACGTGCTCGCGCGACCACGACAGCGAACGATTCAGCACGCCCGGCGCCAGATAAGGCGCGATGAAATTGACGGCCGCACCCGCGAAGTCGACATCGAGATGCGTATAGCGCACGTTCTGCCGGACCTTCCACGTCGAATTGAAACGATGCTCGAACGCATAGCCGATCATCGCCTGCGTGCGGTCGTAAGTGTCGAAACCGGGCAGCCCCGGAAAGAAGTGCGTCGGAATCCGACGCCCCGCATCCGGCCAAAGCGTGCCGAGGGCAGGCAGCCAGCCCGCGAAGTTGTTGTGCGGATCGCGCTGGAACGACCCCAGCAGCGTGAAGCTCGTATCGGCGTTCGGCTGCCACGTCAGTGACGGCGCGACGACGATCCGCTGCTGCCGCGAATAATCGATCTGCTCGTCCGCACGGCGCGCGAGGCCGTCGATCCGGTAGCGCCACGTGCCGTCCTTTGTCACCGGTCCGCTGAAATCAAACGCAAGCTGCCCGCGATCGCGGTTACCGGTCTGCACGGCGAGCAGGTGCTGCGCATCGCGCGTCGGCCGCTTGCTGACCATGTCGACGATACCGCCCGGGCTCGCCTGCCCGTACAGCACCGACGCCGGGCCGCGCAACACGTCGATGCGTTCGAGCGTCCACGGATCGACGACACTCGCGGCCCAGTTCACGCCTTTCGGCAGCGGCAGGCCGTCGAGCATCTGCGGATTGATGGCCGCCGCCGCGAAGCCGCCGAAGCCGCGCAGGAACACGCTCTCGAGCACGCCGCCGGGGCGCGAGTCCGCATAGGCGCCCGGCGTGTAGCGCAGGCTCTCGCCGACGCTGTGCACGTCCTGCCGGTCCATCTGTTCGCGCGTAACGACCGACAGGCCTTGCGGCACCTCGACGATCGCCGTGTCGGTCTTGGTGCCCGCGCGCGATACGTCGGCCGCGATGCCTTGCACCGGGCCGACACCCGTCTCGCGCCGGCCGTCGACGACGATCGGCGCGAGCATCGGTGCATCGGCGGGTTCACCCGCCTCCGGCGCATCCTGCGCCGCAGCGGCAACCGGCATCGCGGCCGCGCAGGCCAGTGCGGCCGCCCAGCCCGGCACGCGCCGCAACGCCGCGCGCGGAAACGGAAATCCTGGCCGCGCACGGCGGCCGGTGTGTGATCGATTCATCTCGGGTTATCCGGAAAGCGGAGACGGACGTCGGCGGATAGGCCGCGCCCTTGGGTAGGGAGACGGGCCGCTCATGCAACGGCGACCTCGACTGAACAGCGAATGGGAATCATTTACGCCGGCGCGGCGCGGGTAAATGCCGGTGGACGCAATCGACGAATGTGCGGCTTGCATCGATCGGCCGCAGGTTTATTCGTCTGACGTTAACAAAATGTCACGTTTGAATATCGTTATCCTGAACGACTAAACGAATGATCGGATGATAGGATAGCGACACCCTCAAGTTTCAAGCGAAACACTTAATGTCAAGCCTGCCCCCGGCCACCCGACACTCGCTCGTCGATTCCGCGATCGAGATCCTCAAATCCAATATCACTTCCGGCATCTGGCGCGTCGGCCAGCGCATTCCGACCGAGCTCGATCTCGCGAAGCAGCTCGAGGTCGGGCGCAACACGGTGCGCGAGGCGGTTCGCACGCTCGCGTATTCCGGCGTGCTCGAAGTGCGCCAGGGCGACGGCACCTATGTGCGCCGCAATGTCGATCCGGCCGAAACGATGCGCAACGTCGATCGCGCCGCGCGCAGCGACCATCTCGAACTGCAGTGCATGCTCGAAACGGAATGCGCGCGCTACGCGGCGCGCCGGCGCACCGACGAGGATCTCGCGACGCTGCGCAAGCTGCTGAAGGCACGTGGCGAGCGCGAAGCGTCGCGCGACGTGAAGAAGTTCGTCGAGCGCGACCGTGCGTTTCACATCGCCGTGGCCGCGGCATCGCACAATCACGCGCTCGAAGCGCTGTATCGCTATTTCTCGGGCTCGATCCTCGCGAACGTCGAGGACATCCTCGTCGAACTCGACGAAGCCGAGATTCCCGAGCCGGACATGCGGGCGCACCAGGCCGTACTCGACGCGATCGAACAGCGCGACGAGAACAAGGCGGTTCGCGCGACGCTCGCGATCCTCAAGCCGCAGATGACCTGGCTCGAGACCCGCGAGACGCCCGCCGCCTGACGCGCCCGGCAAGCGTTACACGGCAACGGCCTCGATCACGTCGATCTGCCCGTCGGGCGCGGAGCGGATCCCTGCGGGCCGCCAGCCGGCGGCACCGAGCAGCGCGTCGTATTCGTCCCGCGTGCGCTCGCGGCCGCTGCCCCAGCACATCATGTGGATGTCGTAGAGCTTCGAGAAATGCGCGACGCCCGGGGCCGGCACGACCCGCTCGATCACGAACACGCGTGCGCCGTCCCGGGCGCTTTCGCGCGCGCGCTTGAGGATCGCCACGCACTCGTCGTCGTTCCAGTCGTGCAGGATCAGCTTCAGCAGGTAGACGTCGGCCGCCGGCACCGCATCGAACATGTTGCCGCCCGCCTTGCTGCAGCGTGCGCTCACGCCCATCCGCTGCGCCCAGTCATCCGCATCGCCGTCGATCACTTCGGGCAGGTCGAACACGACGCCGGTCAGCGGCGAGAACCGCCGCAGCAGGCTGCACAGCATGTGCCCCTGGCCGCCGCCGATGTCGCACGCATGCGTGCCCGGCGCGAACGTCACGTCGCGCAGCGCATCGACGACCTGTTCCGACTGCACGGTCGAGAAGCTCGACATCGCGCGCTTGAAGTCGGTCCGGTAGCGTTCGTGATCCTTCGCATAGTCGAACGCCATCGCGCCGAACTCGCGGACGAAGCCGTTCTGCTCGCCCTCGCGCACCATGTCGGGCAGGTGCGCCCAGATCGCGTAGTGCTCGGGCCCTTCCTGCAGCAGCACGAAATCGCGCAGCGTGCTCGGGGCGTCCGCATGCAGCAGCGCCCCCGACGCGGTGGCCCTGAAGCCGCGGCGCGTGTCCTCGTCGAGCAGGCCGAGCGACGCAAGCGCGCGCAGCAGCCGGTATAGCAGCGGCTCGTCGACGTCGAGCTTCGCCGCGAGCGCGGCCGACGAAACCGGCGCATCCGTCGTGACCGCATCGAACACGCCGAGCCGCGTGCCCGCATACAGGATCCGGCTGCGCCACCGTCCGAACAGCGTATCCAGCACCTGTTTTGCCGCATTTTCCATAAAGTACTCCTGAACATGAACCGACCGCGCCGGCGCGTGACGCACCGGGCGATCGCATCGTCAATGAAGCATGCGGATCACTGCTCGTGCAGGAATTCCCGGATCGGGTAGCCGACGTGGCGCTGCGCATCGAGCGTGTAGCCGAGGATGCGGTCGCCGCGCTTGAGCTCCGTGATGTTGTGCACGCTGCCTTTCGGCCCGAGCACGCGCACGTGCCAGTCGTCCTGCGCGATGATGTTGATCGCGCGATTGGCGGCATTCTTCGCCTCGATCAGCAGCAGCGGCCGCGTCTCGACCTTCGCGCGCCCGACCACGACGCGGCGCGCCTTGCCCTGCACGTTGACGGCGAGGATCTCCGCGCCCGATTCGAGCTCGGCAAGATAGCGCGTGCGGTTGTCCGGCGCGACGACGTACGAATGGAGCGCGGCGGCGTTCACGCGGAACGGGCGCGTCGGCATGTACGGCAGCGGATGCGTCTCGCTGCTGATGAGGATCATGCCGGTCGAATACGAGCCAACGAGGATGCCCTCGTCCTGCTCGAAGCGCGAGCAGGTATCGACGCACACGCGTTCGCCCGGCCCCAGGTGCGTGAGCCCGACGATCTCGATTTCCTCGAGCTGCAGATCCTCGACCGTGTCGCTGCAGATCGACACGAGCTGCGTGGCCTGCCCGACCTGCGTCGGCGTGAGCAGCACGCCCTCGGGGCCGCGCTGCAGCACGTTCAGCGTGACCTCCGCATCCTCCAGGTCGGTGACGACGGTGATCAGCTCGCCCGTCGCCTGATCGGCGGCCGCCAGCAGGATTTCAAGCGGAATCTTGCTCGGGTCCTGCAGGAATTCGACGAGCAGCCACGGCGCGGACGTCGACAGCTCGCACGCCCGCGTGAGCGTCGCCTCGCCCGTCACCTCGATGAACACGCCGAGTTCGACGCCGTCCGGCACCGCGAAATCGACCGGCAGGCCATCCTTCACGAGGACGATCTGCACCTGCTCGAGCAGCGCGGCATCGGCCGGCTGCCGATCGACGACCGCGACCTTGCACGCGCTCGGCGGCAGCCGCCCGGCCTGCTCCGCATCCTTCACGACGAATGCGGACACGCCGACATGCAGCGCTTCCTCGGTGATCTCGTCCGCGAGCTCATCGATGTTGCGCAGGTCAATCCAGGAAAGCTTCTTCAAGGCCAATCTCCTTCGAAGGGGATAACGCAGGTTGAATGACAGGATGAAACTAGCGGCTGACGGAAACGACCGAACGCGACGCGGCGGCCCTCATCCGGCAATCCACCCAGCCGGCGCCCGGTTCGAAGCCGGCAAGCCGGACGCCGGGCGCGACATCGGCCAGACCGACGCGCGCACCGTCGTCGGTCCGGAACTGCACCGCACGGTCGCCGCGCATCACGACGCGCGTGTTCGCGCCGGAGGCGCTGCGCGTGTGCAGCGCGACGAGCGGCGCGGATTCGATCCGCACGCGGCCGACCACGATCGCGCGCGTGTCGCCCGCCGCGCCGACCGTCAGGATCCGCTCGCCCGAACGCAGCAGCGAGAGCTGGCGCGCGCGGTCGCCGCCGCAGAACACGAACGATTCGGCCGAGCCCGCGTCGAACAAGACTCGCTCCCTTCGACGATGAAATACAGCTGCATCTGCACCCGCGACGTTGTCACGTGAATCTTCGGTCGGATCCAGTATTTATCGTGTCTTCACACGCGATGACAGACTCG
>NZ_JAAGPO010000249.1:0-12985 GCF_017104825.1 Burkholderia sp. Ac-20345
CACGCGGCTGCGGCGACGGCGAGGAAGCGGCAAGGCTGGCGGACATCGAAACGGATTCCCTGGGTCATGCGGAAAGGCAGCAACCGCGGCAATCGATCGCCACGCGGCGCGCTGATCAACGCGCTGCGCGTCGAGCCGGCGCTCGGTTCGCCGTCGCGCGGCGGCCTGCCGGAAACCATTGCAAGGCGCGACGGCGACGGCTGGCGGCTGTCCGGCCACAAGCTGTACAGCACCGGGATCCCGGCGCTGCGCTGGCTGGCCGTGTGGGCGCGTACCGATGAGCCGGCGCCCCGGGTCGGCGTGTTTCTCGTGCCGCGCGACCACGATGCGGATGGCGATCGCATCCGCGTGATCGAAAGCTGGAATCACCTCGGCCTGCGTGCGTCAGGCAGCCATGAGGTCGTGTTCGACGACGTGCGGCTGCCGGCCGATCACGCGGTCGACGTACGCGCGCCGGACGCATGGGCCGTGTCGGCCGCGACTCATGCGGATGCCGACGCGCAGGCCGACCAGCAGGCGTGGATGGTTGCGCTGCTCGGTAGCCTGTACGACGCGGTGGCACGTGCGTCGCGCGACTGGCTGGTCGGGTTTGCCACGACGCGTGCGCCGAGCGGGCTGGGCGCGCCGCTCGCGACGCTGCCGCGCATACAGGAAGCGGTCGGCGAAATCGAGGGCTGGCTGCATGCGAACCGCGTGCTGCTCGACGATCACATCGCGCGCACCGACGCGGGCAATGCACCGGCGGTCACGACGAGCGGCCTCGTCAAGCGCACCGTAACTGAGCACGCGATCCGCGTGGTCGAGCAGGCGCTGAAGCTGTCGGGCAATCACGGGCTGAGCCGCGCGAATCCGCTCGAACGCCACTATCGCGACGTACTGTGCAGCCGCGTGCATACGCCGCAGGACGATGCGATCGCGGTGGCGGCGGGGCGTGCGGTACTCGAAGCGGTGAGCCGGGGCGAGACGAAAGACGAACCGAAGGGCGACGCGGAGACGGGCGGGGCGCCGGTCAACGAGACCGGACGCGGCCGCGGCGATGCGTGATTGGAGCAGGGCCGGCGCGGGCGTCGATCGGGCGGCGCGATGCCGTCGCCGCCCGGTACGGTCACGCAGCCTTGCCGTGCGTCTGCTCGGGCAATGCGAACGCCGTGCGCGCATGCGCGGCAACGGCGGCGAGCGGCGCGTCGAAGCGAGCCGCATCGTGCCGGCGCAGCAACCACAGATCGATCTGCGGCTTGAAATCGGCGAGCGGCACGATGTCGAGCGCATCGCGCAGCGGGCTGCCTTCGACGAGCGGCTTCGGCATCAGCCCGATGCCGAAGCCGTTCGCGACGCTCTGCAACTGCAGGTCGCGGCCGTAGGTGTCGAGCGTGACCGGCATCGGCAGGCCCTGCGCGTCGAGCGCGCGCCGCAAGCCCGCGCGAAAACCGCAGCCGTCCGGATTGAGCACCCAGCCGCGTGCGTGGCAATCGGCGAGCCGGTAGCTGCGGCGCGGCCAGTCACCCTTGCGGCCGACCGCGACGAGCCGCGTGGCCAGCAGCCGTTCGCCCTCGACCTGCGCGGGCAGCACCATTTCGCTCGCGAGGAACACGAGCGCCGCATCGAGTTCGCGGCGGGCGACGCGCTCGACGAGCATGCCGCCCCACGCGGTCGTGACCTGCGTCGCGAGCGCGGGCCACTGCGCGGCGAGTTCGGCGATCAGCGCGGGCAGCATCAACTCGCCGAGGCCCTGCGTGAGCCCGATCCGGAATTCGCCGGCGGGCGGCTGCTCGCCGGCCGTCAGCTCGCGCAGCGCATCGACTTCGCGCAGGATCGCGCGACACTGCTCGAACACCTGCCGGCCGATGTCGGTGGGGCGCGGCGGTTTCGTGTTGCGATCGAGCAGGATCACGCCGAGCGCTTCCTCGAGATTCTGGACGCGCCGCGTGATCGCCGGCTGCGTCATCCCGAGCTCGGCCGCGGCCTGGCTCAGGGTCTGGCAGCGGACGACCGCTGCAAAAGCGTCGATATCGCTAATTTTCATGTTTGTTCTGCATGGTCTTTCGGGTGCATCATGACGATCTATCATATTCGGCATCATATTCGAGGAGTCAGCCGATGAGTACGCTTTCGTTGCATCAGACGCCGTTGCGGCCGTTCGTCGACGGTCTGGGCGCGCTGCTCGCGTCCGGCGCGAACGAGGCGCGCATCCTCGACGAGGGCGGCGCGCTGCTCGCGGCGCTCGTCGAACACGACGACTGGTTGCCCGACGCATTCGCGCAGCCCGACCCCGTGCGCTATCGGCAGTACCTGCTGCATCTCGACCCGGACGAGCGGTTCTCGGTCGTCAGCTTCGTGTGGGGGCCCGGCCAGACGACGCCGATCCACAACCACACGGTGTGGGGGCTGATCGGGATGCTGCGCGGCGGCGAATTCTCGCAGCCGTACCGGTTCGACGCAGCGGGCAAGCCGGTGCCGTCCGGCGAAGCCGTGCGGCTGCAGCCGGGCGAAATCGAGGCCGTGTCGCCGCGCATCGGCGACGTCCATCGCGTGACCAACGCATTCGCCGACCAGGTATCGATCAGCATCCACGTGTACGGCGCGAACATCGGCAAGGTCGAGCGCGCGGTGTACCTGGACGACGGCACCGTGAAGCCCTTCGTGTCGGGCTATTCGAACGCCTGATGCAACGCCCGCCGGCGCGGCCGGTTGCCGCGCATGCGCCGGCGGGCCCAAGATTCATCCGTTCCGCTTTCTTCACCGACTTCAACGCATTCAATCAAGACAGAGACACCGTGACGCAATCCGCCGATTCCACTTCCCGCTTTCCCGTCGCGTCGTACCAGGACGTGCGCACACGCCTGCTGGCCCGCGACGAGATCGCACTGATCGACGTACGCGAGGAAGATCCGTACGCGCAGGGCCACCCGCTGTGGGCCGCCAACTTTCCGCTGTCGAAACTCGAACTCGACGCGTGGACGCGGATTCCGCGCCGCGACACGCCGATCGTCGTATTCGGCGAAGCGGGCGGCGAGGATCTCGCGCCGCGCGCGGCCGCGAAGCTCGCGCAACTCGGCTACACCGACGTGCGGCTGCTCGACGGCGGCCTCGCGGGCTGGCTCGCCGCGGGCGGCGAACTGTTCATCGACGTGAACGTGCCGAGCAAGTCGTTCGGCGAATGGGTCGAGGCCGAGCGGCATACGCCGTCGCTGTCCGCGCAGGAGGTGCAGGCGCTGATCGACGCGAAGGCCGATGTCGTGATCGTCGACGCGCGCCGTTTCGACGAATACCAGACGATGAACATCCCGACCTCGACGAGCGTGCCGGGCGCGGAACTCGTGCTGCGCGTGCGCGCGCTTGCACCGAACCCGGCGACGCAGGTGATCGTCAACTGCGCGGGCCGCACGCGCAGCATCATCGGCACGCAGTCGCTCGTCAACGCGGGGCTGCCGAATCCGGTCGCGGCGCTGCGCAACGGCACGATCGGCTGGACGCTTGCCGGGCAGACGCTCGAGCGTGGCGCCGCGCGACGCTTTCCGGACGACATCGACGCGACGCAGCGCGCCGACGCACGCCAGGCGGCGCGCGCGGTGGCCGAACGCGCGGGCGTGCCGCGCATCGCGCTCGCGGATGTCGCCGCACTCGAAGCGCCGGGCCGCACGTTGTACCGCTTCGACGTGCGCACGCCGGCGGAGTATGAAGCCGGCCATCTGCCGGGCTTCCTGAGCACGCCGGGCGGCCAGCTCGTACAGGAGACCGATCATCACGCGGCCGTGCGCGGCGCGCGGATCGTGCTCGCCGACGACGACGGCGTGCGCGCCGACATGACCGCGTCGTGGCTCGCGCAGATGGGCTGGGACGTGCGTGTCGTTGAGCCGGAGGACGGTACGGCGAAGTTCGGCGAGCACGGCCAGCCGCCGCGCGACGTGCCGGCGACGCCGACCGTGACCGACGTATCGCCCGCGACGCTCGCGGGCTGGCTGAAGGAGGCCGCGCCGGGCGAGCTGGCGATCGTCGACGTGACGGCCAGCGCGAACTACGTGAAGCGCCATATCCCGGGCGCGTGGTTCGCCGTGCGTGCGCAGTTGCGCGACGCGCTCGCGGCGATTCCGGCCGCGAAGCGCTATGTGTTCACGTGCGGGTCGAGCCTGCTGGCGCGGTTCGCGGCGGACGACGCGCGTGCGCTGCTGCCGGCTTCGGCTGAAATCTCGGTGCTCACCGGTGGAACGGCTGCGTGGATCGAGGCCGGGCTGCCGCTCGAAAGCGGCGAGACGCATCTGGCGTCACCGCGCGTCGATCGCTACCGGCGCCCGTACGAAGGCACCGACAACGCGGCGGCCGCGATGCAGGCATATCTCGACTGGGAGTACGGGCTGGTCGATCAGTTGAAGCGGGACGGCACGCATCACTTCAACGTGATCTGATCGATGCGGCGTAACGGGGCGCGGCGGCACGTAGTGCGCCGCGCCCCGTTACCGTATGGCGGGAACGTTCGGCGCGATCAGCGCTTGAACGTATCGACGGCCGTGCGGCCGACGGCCGGATCGTCGGTGAAGAAGCCGTCGATGCCCGCGCGCAGGTACGCCTGGATCTCGCGCACCGAGCCGGCCGTATTGCGCGTGGCCGGCGTGCCGCCGTCCTTCAGCGACGCGGGCAGGAAATTGTTCTCCGGGCGGAACGTGTACGGATGCACGACGAGGCCGGCCTCGTGCGCGTAGCGCACGTACGGCGTCGGCTGCTGCAGCGTGCCGTCCGCGGCGACCGCGATGATCGACGTCTTGTACGGGCCGACGCCGTTCGCATAGGTCGCGACCTCGCGCATGCCGTCGCGCGTCGACAGGTCGCCGTAGGTGCGCTTGTCGTTCGCCTTCACGAAGTCGTACGGGCGCTGGCCGGCTTCGTCCATCAGTTGCACGAGCTTCCAGTTCGGCTGGCTCGACTTGATCCGGTTGCGGATCGTCTTCAGGTTCGCGACCTCGAACGACTGGATGTAGACGGTCGCGGTGCGTGCCGTGTACGAATCCTTCAGCAGCGCATCGACGAGACGGTCCTCGAGCGGCAGGCCGATCGACTGGAAGTAGGTCGGGTGCTTGGTTTCCGGATACAGGTGGATCGTGCGGCCGGTCTGCGCCGACATCTGCTTCGCGAGCGCGACGATCTCGTCGAACGTCGGGATCTCGAACTGGTCGTTGTACGCGGTGTTCGCGGGGCGGACCTGCGGAATGCGCTCGCGGGCGCGCAGCGTCTTCAGCTCGGCGAGCGTGAAATCCTCGGTGAACCAGCCCGTCAGCTCCGCGCCGTCGATCGTCTTGGTCGCCTTGCGGCTCGCGAACTGCGGCAGCGTCGACACGTTCGTCGTGCCCGAGATCTCGTTCTCGTGACGCGCGACGAGCACGCCGTCGCGGGTCGACACGAGGTCGGGCTCGATCACGTCGGCGCCGTCCTCGATCGCCTTGCGGTACGACGCGAGCGTGTGTTCGGGGCGCAGCGCGCTCGCGCCGCGATGGCCGACCACCTGGACCTTCGCGGAAATCGGCTGGGTGGGATCGGACGCGACGTCGTCGTCGCCGCCACAGGCGGCGAGCAGGAACGCGGCGGCACAGGCGAACGGGACGTAGCGCAGGGAGGTCGGGCGCTTGAAGAGCATGTCGATGAACCTTCGAAACGAGAGTCGGAAAGGGGCGATCGATCCGGCGGTGCGGCTGTCGTGCCGTGTCGCACGGAGTCGAATGGGACGCGATCGTCGCACCGAATAATTACATATGTATTACTTCGTGCTTTCCATTGGGTATTTTTGGGGCGCGATGCCCGCGGAAGAGCGGTTGCTGCGGCCTGGGGCGTGACGCATTCCGGCCGTCTCAGGCAGGTCGCGGGCCGGATGCACTAAACTTGCGGGAATTTTGCATCGCCGCGCCGGGGCCGACGCCCGCCTGGCGCGACGATGCGGCGACTCGCGGGCCGGTGCGGGCGCCCGGCGCCCGTGTGCGCCGGGGCCCGCGCCGGCCGATTTTTCCCGACCCATGACGACTCGAACCGATTCCGCTTTCCTGCTCGGCGACCTGCTGAAGAACGTTTCCCGCTCCTTCTACCTGACGCTGCGCGTGCTGCCCGACGGCATGCGCGACCCGGTCGGCCTTGCGTACCTGCTCGCGCGCGCGGCCGACACGATCGCCGACACGGCGCTCGTCGCACCCGATCGCCGGGCGGCGTTGCTGACCGACCTGCGCGACGAGGTCGAACGGCTCGGCGACGGCGTTGCGCTGTCGCGTGCGCTCGAGGACGTGACGCGGATGCAGACCGATTCGCACGAGCACGTGCTGCTCGGCTCGATGGAGCCGATGCTCGCGCTGCTGCGCACGCAGCCGGATGCCGATCGCGCGTCGATCCGCAAGGTCGTCGCGACGCTGACGGCGGGGATGGTGTTCGACCTGCGCACGTTCCCGGACGAGCAGTCGGGGCGGGTCGCGTCGCTGCCGACGCGCGGCGAACTCGACCGCTACACGTATCTCGTGGCCGGCTGCGTGGGCGAGTTCTGGACCGACATGACGGGGATGCACACGCCGGCCGCGCGTGGCTGGAACCTGCCGGACATGTGCGAGAAGGGCATCCGTTTCGGCAAGGCGCTGCAGATGACCAACATCCTGCGCGACTGCGGGAAGGATCTGCGCATCGGCCGCTGCTACCTGCCCGACGACGTGCTGGGTGCACACGGGCTAGGCGTCGCCGACCTGATGGCGCCCGATGCGTCGGCGCGCGCGCGCGGCGTACTCGTCGAGCTGCTGCGCGCGACGCTCGACCAGTATCGCGATGCGTGCCTGTATACGCTCGCGATCCCGCGCCGCTTCGTGCGACTGCGGCTCGCGTGCCTGTGGCCGATCATGATTGGCCTCGAAACGCTCGAACTGCTGGCCGGCAACGTGGCTTGGCTCGATCCGGCGAAGCCGGCCAAGGTGCCGAGAAAGCGCGTCTACCGGATCATGGCGTCGTCGCTCGCGCTGGTCGGCTCGAACGCCGCGATTCGCGCGCGCATGACCGCGCTCGCCGATGCCGTGAGCGCGCATCTCGTGCAACCGGCCACGCGCTGAATCGCACTGAACGATGCCGGCACGACAGGTGCCGGCATCGCCCCTCGGCCCGCGTTCGCCGGGCCGCTCCCGCGCATCTCCCGCGCGTCGACTAAAAACGTTTTCATTATTTCGTGTCGCGAAACGTGGGTGTCATGAACGTCAGCGATCCTTCGCGGCGGCGTGAATCGTGGCGTCAGCCGCGGTCGCGCATTTGTAAGACGTAATTTGCCGAAGGCATCTGACGACATCCGACGGTCGCGTTGCACCCGTAAAAATGTAAAGCTAGGGTTTTCACCGGGAAATGCCGGAAAGGCCCGCTACGTAAGCGTTTTCAGGTGTTATGTAACTGCTTGGTGAACCCGTGCGTTGCGTCGATCATACGATGACCGACTGTGCGTATTGGGAAATAATCGGTAATCCGTCAGAATCGCGTCGGCATGTACTCGCACATGTGTCAGTCATAAAACCACACCAGAAAAGAAATCATTCTTTGAGGACGGAGAATCAATGAAAAAGCGCGTCGCTTTCGCCATGACGGCAGTGGGCCTTGCAGCCGCTACCGCCGCCCACGCCCAGAGCAGCGTGACCCTGTACGGTATCGTCGACAACGGTCTGGCTTACCAGAACAACTCGTCGGCAGTCGGTGCGACCACGGGTGGTCACTCGAAGGTGCAAATGTCCACCGGCGTGTGGGCAGGCAGCCGCTTCGGCCTGAAGGGCAGCGAAGATCTCGGCGGCGGCACGAAGGCGATTTTCCAGTTGGAAGCCGGCGTCAACACGGCTAACGGCTCGTCGCAGTGGACCAACGGCATCTTCACGCGCCAGGCGTGGGTCGGCCTGACCAACAGCACGTACGGTACGCTGACGGCTGGTCGCCAGTACACCGCGTACTACACGCTGCTGTCGCCGTACAGCCCGACGACCTGGCTGACCGGCTACTACGGCGCGCACCCGGGCGATATCGACTCGCTGGATACCAGCTACCGCGCGAACAACTCGCTCGTCTACATGTCGCCGAAGTTCTACGGCTTCACGGTCGGCGGTTCGTACTCGTTCGGCGGCGTTGCAGGCGCAACGAACCGCGGCTCGACGTGGAGCGCGGCGATCCAGTACCTGAACGGCCCGGCAGGCATCGCAGTCGGCTACCAGAAGGTCAACAACGCGACGCTCGGCGGCGGCGTGTGGGGCGCGAACTCGACGGTCCAGAACGGCCTGACGGCATCGGGCGACGGCAACCAGCCGGCAGTTTCGTCGATCAACAACGGCTACGCTACCGCGCAATCGCAGCAGCGTATTGCTGTGACGGCGGGCTACCAGTTCACGCCGGCATGGGACATTTCGGCATCGTACTCGAACGTCCAGTACACGCCGGGCACGGGTTCGGCGTTCCGCAACACGGCCATCTTCAACACGGCAGGCGCCGTGCTGCACTGGAAGGCAGCCGCTCAGTGGGACTTCGCAGCGGGCTACTCGTACACGGCGGCAACGCAGTCGAACGGCATCACCAGCTCGGCCAAGTACCACCAGGTCACGCTGTCGCAGTACTACAGCCTGTCGAAGCGCACGGGCCTGTACGCAGTTGAGGCGTACCAGCATTCGAGCGGCAACACGCTGAACGGCGGCAAGATCATCGCTGCAACGACGTCGATCGGCGACGGCGTGGGCGCAGGTTCGAAGCAGAACCAGATCGGCGTCGGCGTCGGCATGATCCACCGCTTCTGATGTCGCGCGGCGCGCGAGCGCTGCTTGCGGCATGCGGTATGAAAACCGGCCTTCGGGCCGGTTTTTTATTTGCGATACGTGTGGCGCGTATTCCGGTGCCGTCGCCGGCCGGCATCGACCGGATGCGGATGGCGACGAAAGCCGCACCTGACTAGCGCACCACTCATGCGGTACCGGCGCGTAGACGGCAGCATCAGGCCTGTGCCAATGTTGTCCAGCCTGTCATTCCACCGCGTCATCCGTCCAGCTTCCCGCCAGCGCCTGAAACAACGCCGCCGTATCGGCGAGCCGGTCGGCCTGCGCGCGCGTACGGTCGAGCGCTGTCTGCAGCGCCTGCCGCTGCGTGTCGAGCAGGTCGAACGTGCTGATCCCGCCTGCGGCGTAACGGTCGCCGGCAATTCTGTCGCTGGCCGCCGCTTCCTGCGCGGCGGTGTCTCTCGCCTGCAGTGCAGCCGCGTCGTGCTCGACCGCGCGCATTGCATCGGCCACCTGCTGCAGCGCCTCGAGCACGGTTTCCCGGTAACTCGCGAACGCCGCGTCGTACGCCGCCTCGGCCGCACGTTTCTTCGCGCGCAGTTCACCGCCATGAAAGAGCGGTTGGGTCAGGCCGAGGCCCACATTCCACACATTGAGCCCGCTCACGAGATCCGCGATGCGCGTGCGCTCCGAGCCGATCCCCGCCGAAATCGACAAGCGCGGATACAGGTTCGCGGTGGCCACGCCGACGTTCGCGCTCGCCTGGTGCAGCACGGCTTCGGCCGCGCGGATGTCGGGCCGTTCACGCGCGAGCGTCGACGGCAGCGCGACCGGCAGCGTGCGCGGTAGCGCGAGCGTATCGAGCGTGAGGTCGGGCAGCACGGCATCTGATGGCGGCACGCCGAGCAGGATCGCGAGCCGGTGGCCGGACTGCGCGAGGCGGGCCTCGAGCGGCGGCAGCGACGCCTGCGTCTGAGCGAGCAGCGCGCGTTGCGCATGCACGTCGGCCTGCGATACGCCGCCCGCCGCGAAACGCGCGTCGACGATGCGCAACTGTCGCGCCTGCGCGTCGATCAACTGCCGCGTGAGCGCGACCTGCTGCGCGAGCGATGCGCGCAGGATCGCGGTCGCGACGACGTTGCCCGCGAGCGTCAGGCGCGCGGCGTCGAGCGTGTACGCCTGGTAGTCGACCTGCGCGCGCAGCGCTTCGAGCGCACGGCGGTTGCCGCCGAACACGTCGAGCACATACGACACGCTCACCGACGCGCCATAAAGCGTGAACGGCCCCGGGCTGGGCACGTTGGCGGGCAGGCCGAACGCGGTCGTGTCGACCCGCTCGCGCGTGGCGGACAGGCTCGCATCGACTTTCGGCAATAGCGTCGCGCCGGCTTCGGCCGCATGGTTCTGCCGCGCTTCGTCGAGCCGTGCACGGGCCTCGGCGAGTGTCGGGCTGTTGCGCCACGCGGTATCGACGAGCCGGTTCAGCGGTTCGGAACCAAACTGCGTCCACCAGTGCTGCGGTGTGTGCGCGGCCGATGCGAACGTCTGCGCGTTACCGGTTGGGCCTGCAGCGGCGGCCGTCGTCGCGGGCGGCTCGCCGCGCGTGTAGTGCTGCGTGGCAGGTGCATCCGGCGTGTGGAAATCCGGCCCGACCGCACATCCCGCGACGAGCAGCGCGGCGGCGGCCAGTGTGCAGCCGCGGGTGGCGTTGGCGAGGCGACGCGAAGCCGGTTTCATCGTGCGGCCCCTAGTCGAGCGTGCGCCGGTAGAAGCGCACCGCGACGCCCATCACGATGACGGTGAACAGCGCGACCGGCCACACGGACGGCCACAGGTCGCTCCAGCCGTTGCCTTTCAGCAGGATGCCGCGCACGAGGCGGTTGAAGTAGGTGAGCGGCAGCAGGTTGCCGATGAACTGCGCCCACTTCGGCATCCCGGCGAACGGGAACATGAAGCCCGACAGCAGGATGTTCGGCAGGAAATAGAACACCGCGAGCTGCATCGCCTGCAACTGGTTCTGCGCGAGCGACGACAACGTGATGCCGACCGTCAGGTTCGCGGCGATGAACAGCAGCGCGGACAGGTAGATCGCGAACACGCCGCCGACGAACGGTACCTCAAACACGAACCGCGCCGCGGCCACGATGATCGATACCTGGATCAGCCCGATCAGCACGTACGGGACGATCTTGCCCGTCATCACCTCGAGCGGCCGCACGGGCGTTGCGAGCAGGTTCTCCATCGTGCCGCGCTCGCGTTCGCGCGTGATCGCGAGGCCCGTCATCATCACCATCGTCATCGTCAGGATCACGCCCATCAGGCCCGGCACGACGTTGTACTGCGTGATGCCTTCGGGGTTGTACAGCCGGTGCAGCACGACGTCGAACGCGGCCGGGCGGCCGTTCAGGTGAGCGAGCGGGCCGGTCAGGTCCTTGTCGGCGACCGGCTGCACGAGGCCGGATAGCGCGCCGATCGCCGACGCGGTCGCGACGGGATCGGTCGCGTCCGCCTCGACGAGCAGCGACGGACGCTCGCCGCGCAGCAGCCGTCGCGAGAAATCGGCCGGCACGTTCAAGACGAACAGCACGTCGCCGCGTGCGAGCGCACGCTGGCCGGCCGCCTCGTCGGGCAGCGTCTCGACGATGTCGAAGTATGCGGAATTGCGCATCGCGGCGACGAAGCTGCGCGCGAACGGGCTCGCATCGGCGACGATTACCGCCGTGGGCAGGTGCTTCGGATCGGTGTTGATCGCGAAGCCGAACAGCGCGAGCTGGATGATCGGCACGCCGACGATCATCGCGAACGTCACGCGGTCGCGCCGCAGCTGCAGGAACTCCTTCAGCACGATGCTCCACCAGCGCGCGACCGAGAACGCATCGCGCAGGCGCGCCCACGCGTTCATGACGACGCTCCACCGGGCGGCCCGGATGCGCGGCCCATCATGTAGATGAAGACGTCCTCGAGCCCGGTGTCGATCGGCGCGACCTGCAGCGCGGCAGGCCCGCCGGCCTGCACCGCGACCTGCGCGAGCGTCGCGTCGAGCTGCGCGCGATCACGGCCGCTCACGTGCAGCGCCGAGCCGAACACGACCGTCTGGTCGACGCCCGGCATCGTGCGCAGCCGGGCGGACAGTTCGCTCAGATGCGCGCCCGTGATCGCTCGGGTCGCGAGCCCCTGCGACGCGACGATTTCCGCCGACGTGCCCTGCGCGAGCAGCTCGCCGTACGCGATGTACGCGAGCTTGTGGCAGCGCTCGGCTTCGTCCATGTAGTGCGTGCTGACGAGCACCGAGATCCCTTGTGCCGCCAGCCGGTGAAGCTCTTCCCAGAAGTCGCGGCGCGCGGCCGGGTCGACGCCGGCCGTGGGCTCGTCGAGCAGCAGCAGTGCCGGCTCGTGCAGCATGCAGGCGGCCAGCGCGAGGCGCTGTTTCCAGCCGCCCGACAGCGCCCCCGTGAGCTGGTCCGCGCGGCTCGCGAGGCCGAGCCCGTCGAGTGCGCGCGCGACGGCCGCCTTGCGGTCCGGCATCCCGTACACGCGGGCGACGAAGTCGAGGTTCTCGCGGATCGACAGGTCTTCCCAGTACGAGAAGCGCTGCGTCATGTAGCCGACGCGCCGCTTGATCTGCGCGCTGTCGCGCACGATGTCGTAGCCGAGGCAGGTGCCGCTGCCCGAGTCGGGCGTGAGCAGCCCGCACATCATCCGGATCGACGTGGTCTTGCCGCTGCCGTTCGGCCCGAGAAAGCCGAAGATCTCGCCGCGCGCGACCCGCAGCGACACGTCCTTCACGACATGCTTGTCGCCGAAACGCTTGTTCAGGCGATCGACGTCGATCGCGTACGGCGCGTTCATGGCACCCTCACGGCGACGGGCTGACCGGGATGCAGCTTCGGCGCGTCGGCGACGGCGGGGCGCGCCTCGATCATGAACACGAGCTTGGTCCGGCTCTCGTTGCTGTAGATCACGGGCGGCGTGTATTCCGCCTCGCTCGACACGTAGGTGATGCGCGCGGGCACGTCGGCCGCACAGCCGTCGCAGTGGATCGCGACCGCGCGCCCCGGCGCGAGCGATGCAATCGCGGCCTCCGGCACGAAGAAGCGTACCTTCAGGTTTTGCGGCGGCAGCATCTGCACGACCGGATTGCCGGCCTGCACCCATTCGCCGACGCGGTACAGCGTGTCGTACACGCGCCCGGCGGCGGGCGCGGCGACGCGCTTCTGGTCGAGCTTCCATTGCGCCTCGGC
>NZ_JAAGPO010000250.1:0-12780 GCF_017104825.1 Burkholderia sp. Ac-20345
TAGGCCGCTGACGGCGTCGCGCGGCGCGATGCCGTCGAACAGCACGCCGCACACGGCTTCGGTGATCGGCATTTCGATCGACTGCGCACGCGCGATGGCCAGCACGGCCTGCGCGCAGCGCACGCCTTCGGCCACGTGGCCGAGCGCGCCGAGGATATCGTTCAGCGTGCGGCCGGCCGCCAGCTGCAGGCCGACCGTGCGGTTTCGCGACAGGTCGCCCGTTGCGGTGAGGATCAGGTCGCCGAGGCCCGTGAGGCCCGTGAAGGTTTCCGCCCGGCCGCCGAGTGCCACGCCGAGGCGCGACATTTCGGCGAGGCCGCGCGTAATCAGCGCGGCGCGCGCGTTCAGCCCGAGACCGAGGCCGTCGGCGATGCCGGTCGCGATCGCGAGCACGTTCTTCACCGCGCCGCCGACCTCGACGCCGACCACGTCGTCGCCCGTATAGATCCGCATCGCGCCGTGATGGAACGCGGCGAGCGTGCGCTCGCGGCATTCGGCGGACGTGCTCGCCACCGTCAGCGCGACGGGCAGCGACTGTCCGACCTCGCGCGCGAAGCTCGGCCCCGACAGCACGCCGTTGCTGTGCTGTTCGGGCAGCTCGGCCGCGATCACCTGATGCGGCAGCAGATGCGTGTCGGCCTCGAAGCCCTTGCAGACCCAGACGACGTGCGCCGGCACGCAGCCTGCGTCGCGCATCGCGTGACACAGCGTGCGCAGCCCGGCCACGGGCGCGGCGATCACGCACAGTGCGTCGTCCGCGGCGCCATGCGCGAGCGCGGCACCGAGATCGGCGTCGTAGCGCAATGCGTCAGGCAGCGCGATGCCGTCCAGATAGCGGGAATTTTCGTGCCGGGCCTGCAGCCCGGCGATGAGCGCGGCGTCGCGCGCCCACAGAAGCGTATCGTGCCGCGCGGCCAGATGGCCCGCGAGCGCGGTGCCCCAGGCACCGGCGCCGAGAACGGCTACTTTCATACCCAGCACCGGTCCTCCGAGTGAAACGTCAGTTCAGCGTCGTGCCGTTCGGTGCGCCTGCTGCGGCACCGGCCTGCTGCTGAAGCTGCGCGAGGCGCTGCTCGTACAGCGCCTGGAAGTTGATTTCCGCCAGGTGGATCGGCGGGAAGCCCGCACGCGTGATCGCGTCGGCGATGTTCGAACGCAGGTACGGGAACAGGATCGTCGGGCAAGCGATGCCGACGAGCGGGTCGAGCTGTTCGTCCGGAATGTTGCGGATGTCGAAAATGCCGGCCTGCTTCGCTTCGATCAGGAACGCGACCTTGTCCTTCACCTTCGCGGTGACGGTGCCCGACACGACGACTTCGAACACGCTTTCCGCGAGACGGTCGGCCTTGACGTCGACTTCGACTTCAACCGACGGCATGTCCTGCTCGAGGAAGATCGCCGGCGAATTCGGCTGCTCGAGCGACATATCCTTCAGGTAGACGCGCTGGATGTTGAAGAACGGTTGGTTTTCGACGTCGGACATGGTGTTTCCCTAAAAGTGGTGACGGGGCGGCCCGGCTTCTCGCCGGCCGCCACGGATTTATCCTGCGCGCCCAAGCCGCGGCGCGGCCGGCGGCCATTCTGCCCTATTCAGGCCGCTTGCAGAAGCGATACGAGCCCGCCTTCGCGGTCGAGCTTCGACAGATCGTCGTAACCGCCGACGTGCGTGTCGCCAATATAGATCTGCGGCACCGTGCGGCGCCCCGTGCGCGTCATCATTTCGTCGCGGCGGGCCGGATCGCGGTCGATCAGCACCTTCTCGATCTGCTCGACACCGCGCAGCTTCAGCAGGCGCTCGGCCTGGATGCAATACGGACACACCTGCGTGCTGTACATCAAAACCTTGTTCACTTCGCCACTCCTTGTTTGACGACCGGCATCCCGGCCTGCTGCCAGGCGGCCACGCCGCCCTCGAGCACGTGCACCTCGGCGTAGCCCGCCGCCTCGACCTCGCGCGCCGCCTTCTGCGACTGCTGGCCGTTCTGGCAGACGAGCAGCACCGGCGTGCTCTTGTTCTTCGCGACCTGCGCGATCTTCGCGCCGATCTCGCCCGCCGCGACCTGACGTGCCGACGGCAGGTGGCCGGCAGCGAAATCGGACGCGGCGCGCACGTCGATCACGACCGCGTTGCGGCGGTTGATGAGTTGCGTCGCCTCTGCGGCGGACAGGCCGCCACGGCCGCGGCGCAGTGCGGGCCAGGCCAGCAGGCCGCCGGATACCACCAGGATCGCGATAAGGGCCAGGTTGGTGTAATCGGTAAAGAACGTCACGGAATTCCGCCGGAAAAAGAGAAATCGGATGAGGACAATCCCGCCATTATAAAATAACCGTCTTGCGCGATGGCGGGCCCGGGTCGGGTCCTGCTCGACGCGCCACAGCTTCCTTCACTACCGACCGCAAGATCCATGTACAAACTCGTTCTCATCCGCCACGGCGAATCGACGTGGAACAAGGAAAACCGCTTCACCGGCTGGGTCGACGTCGACCTGACCGACCAGGGTCGCAACGAGGCCTACCAGGCCGGCGAATTGCTCAAGGAGGCCGGCTACACGTTCGACATCGCGTACACGTCGGTGCTCAAGCGCGCGATCCGCACGCTGTGGCACGTGCAGGACAAGATGGACCTCATGTACCTGCCGGTCGTCCACTCGTGGCGCCTGAACGAGCGCCACTACGGCGCGCTGTCGGGCCTGAACAAGGCCGAAACGGCCGCGAAGTTCGGCGACGACCAGGTGCTCGTGTGGCGCCGCAGCTACGACACGCCGCCGCCCGCGCTCGAGCCGACCGACGAACGCGCACCGTTCAACGACCCGCGCTATGCGAAGGTGCCGCGCGAGCAGCTGCCGCTCACCGAGTGCCTGAAGGACACGGTCGCGCGCGTGCTGCCGCTGTGGAACGAGTCGATCGCCCCGGCGGTCCGCGCCGGCAAGCAGGTGCTGATCGCCGCGCACGGCAACTCGCTGCGCGCGCTGATCAAGTACCTCGACGGCATCTCGGACAGCGACATCGTCGGCCTGAACATCCCGAACGGCGTGCCGCTCGTGTATGAACTCGACGAGAACCTGAAGCCGATCAAGCACTATTACCTCGGCGACCAGGACGCGATCGCACAGGCGCAGGCCGCCGTCGCGAAGCAGGGCAAGGCGGGCTGACGCCCGTCGGCCGGGCAAGCCGCGTCCAGCGCGGCATGCCCGGCCGGGGCCTTTGCCCGGCGCACCGCTCGCCGCGCGAACCTTCGCGCCCCCGGCACGGTCGAATCCGCTTTCGAACCCGCAGCGCGGGCGGCGGTGCCCCGCCGGGCCGGCTCCGGGCCCTTTTCGACGCATTTCGCGCCGTTCCACTGAGTCATCGGACGAACAGTTATACTTGTCCGCTACATCCCCGCTACCGCCACGCGCTTCCCGACCGCACCAGATCTCTATGCGAATGAAATTGAAGAACATCGGCCTGATTGCCGCGGGCCTCGCCACGGGCGTGTTCGCCACGCTGCAGGTTTCCGCATCGGCCGAGCAGACCGCCACGGCGCCGCTTCCCCTCGACCAGCTCCGCCTGTTCGCGGAAGTCTTCGGACAGATCAAGCGCGAGTACGTCGAACCGGTCGACGACAAGAAGCTGCTGACGGCCGCGATCAAGGGCATGGTGTCGAGCCTCGACCCGCACTCGTCGTTCCTCGACAAGACCGACTATGACGAGCTGCAGGAGCAGACGAAGGGCCGCTTCGCGGGCCTCGGCATCGAGATCTCGCAGGAAGACGGCCTCGTCAAGGTGATCTCGCCGATCGAAGATACGCCCGCGTTCCGCGCCGGCATCCGTCCGGGCGACCTGATCACCCGCATCAACGACAAGCCGGTGCGCGGCATGACGCTCGACAAGGCCGTGAAGCAGATGCGCGGCGAGCCGGGCACCAAGGTCACGCTGACGATCTTCCGCAAGAGCGACGACCGCACGTTCCCGGTCACGGTCACGCGCGCGATCATCAAGGTCCAGAGCGTGAAGATGAAGATCCTCGATCCGGGCTATGCATACGTCCGCATCACGAGCTTCCAGGAGCGCACGACGCCCGATCTCGCCCAGAAGCTGCAGGACATCGCGCGCCAGCAGCCGAACCTGAAGGGCCTCGTCCTCGACCTGCGCAACAACGGCGGCGGCCTGCTGCAGAGCGCGGTCGGCGTGGCCGGCGCGTTCCTGCCGCCCGACTCGGTCGTCGTGTCGACCAACGGCCAGATCGCCGATTCGAAGCAGGTCTACCGCGATACGTACGACAACTATCGCCTGCCGTCCTTCGACGGCGATCCGCTGAAGAACCTGCCGCCGGTCTTCAAGACCGTGCCGATGATCGTGCTGACGAACGCCTATTCGGCGTCCGCGTCGGAAATCGTCGCCGGTGCGCTGCAGGATTCGAAGCGCGCGCAGATCATGGGCAAGACGACGTTCGGCAAGGGTTCGGTGCAGACGGTCCGCCCGATGACGGCCGACACCGCGCTGCGCCTGACCACCGCGTACTACTACACGCCGAGCGGCCGTTCGATCCAGAACAAGGGCATCACGCCGGACGTGCCGGTCGATCAGTACGCGGACGGCGATCCGGACGACGTGCTCGTGACGCGCGAGGTCGACTATACGAACCACCTCGCGAACACGCAGGATCCGAACGAGAAGAAGGAACAGGAAGACCGCGAGCAGCGCCGGATGGATCAGTTGCGCGTTCTTGAAGAGCAGAACGACAAGAAGACGCCGGAGCAGCGCCAGAAGGATCGCGATCGCAAGCCGATCGAGTTCGGCAGCGCCGACGACTTCATGATGCAGCAAGCGCTCAACAAGCTCGAAGGCAAGCCGGTCCAGGAATCGAAGTCGCTGCTCGCCGAGAGCACGAAGAGCCCGGCCGGCAAGGCCGCGGCGGGCTCGAAGGCATCGGGCGCGAGCGCGAAGCCGGTTTCCGCACCGAAGCCCGCGTCGGCGCCGAAGTAAGCGCCAGCCGGCATCCGACGGGCCATCGCGGGAAGACCGCGATGGCCCGTTTTTCATGCGCGCCTAAAATAACGACACGACCGCCCGCCTCGCCCACGACTCCCCATGAACGACGATCAACTCCTGCGCTACTCCCGTCACATCCTCGTCGACGAAATCGGCATTGAGGCGCAGCAGCGCTTTCTCGATGCGCATGCGATCATCGTCGGCGCGGGTGGTCTCGGCTCGCCCGCCGCAATGTACCTCGCGGCATCGGGCGTCGGCACGATCACGCTCGTCGATGCCGATACGGTCGATCTCACGAACCTGCAGCGGCAGATCCTGCACGTGACGGCATCGGTCGGCCGCCACAAGGTCGAATCGGGGCGCGACGCGCTCGCGCAGCTGAACCCCGAGGTGAAGGTGCACGCGGTCGCGGAGCGCGTCGACGACGCGTGGCTCGACGCGCACGTGCCGCACGCGACCGTCGTGCTCGACTGCACCGACAACTTCGCGACGCGGCACGCGATCAACCGCGCGTGCGTCGCGCACGGCGTGCCGCTCGTGTCGGGCGCCGCGCTGCGCTTCGACGGCCAGATCAGCACGTTCGATTTCCGCGACCCGGCCGCGCCCTGCTATGCGTGCGTGTTTCCGGAAGACCAGCCGTTCGAGGAAGTCGCGTGCGCGACGATGGGCGTGTTCGCGCCGACGGTCGGGATCATCGGTGCGATGCAGGCCGCCGAGGCGCTGCGCGTGATCGGCGAAATCGGCAAGACGCTCAACGGGCGGCTGATGATGCTCGATTCGCTGCGGATGGAATGGACGACGATGAAAATCGCGCGCCAGGCCGACTGCCCCGTGTGCGGGGGCCGGCACTGACGCGCGACGGGCATGCGCCGGGCGGCGCATGCGTGGTGACACTTCGCTACGGTTTTAGCGGCCCCGTGGGCGCCTATGCGGCCGCATCCGCGCGCGGCTCCGCGACCGACAGGCGCTGCAACGCGGCCTGCACTTCCTCCGGCTCGAACGCGGCGAGCACGTCGGCCGTCGGCTTTTCGAGCGCCTTCAGGTGCGCGCGCAGGATCTCCTGCTTCACGACGAGCAGCTGGCTCGGGTGCATTGAGAACTCGGTGAGCCCCATCCCGAGCAGCAGGCGCGTGAGCGCCGGATCGCCGGCCATCTCCCCGCACACCGACACGGACACGCCCGCGCGCTTCGCTTCGCGCAACGTATAGGCGATCAGGTGCAGCACGGCCGGATGCAACGGGTCGTACAGGTGCGCGACCGCGTTGTCGGCACGGTCGATCGCGAGCGTGTACTGGATCAGGTCGTTCGTGCCGATCGACAGGAAATCGAACCGCTTCAGGAACAGCGGCAGCGCGATCGCCGCGGCCGGAATCTCGATCATCGCGCCAATGCGCACGTTCGGGTCGTACGCGAGCCCCGCGTCGTCGAGCTGACGCTTGGCCTCGCGGATCAGGTCGAGCGTCTGGTCGATCTCCTGCGCGTGCGCGAGCATCGGGATCAGGATCTTCACCTGGCCGAACACGGACGCGCGCAGGATCGCGCGCAACTGCGTGAGGAACATCTGCGGCTCGGACAGGCTCCAGCGGATCGCGCGCAGGCCGAGCGCGGGGTTCGGCGCCGTCTCGTAGCCTTCGTCGAGCGCCTCGAGCGGCTTGTCCGCGCCGACGTCGATCGTGCGGATCGTCACCGGCATGCCCTTCATCCACTCGACGGCCCGCTTGTACGCGGCGAACTGCTCCTCCTCCTCCGGCATCTCCTTCTGATGCATGAACAGGAACTCGGAACGGAACAGCCCGACGCCGACCGCACCGGCCTCGACGGCCGCCTTCGCGTCGTCGGGCAGCTCGATGTTCGCGTACAGCTCGATCTTCGTGCCGCACAACGTTTGCGTCGGCGAGAACTTCAGACGCTGCAGCTTGCGTTGCTCCAGCAGCTTCTCGGACTGCCGGTACGAATATTCCTCGAGGACAATCGGCGCCGGATCGACGATCACGATGCCCTGGTCGCCGTCGACGATGATCAGGTCGTCCTGGCGGATCAGCGCGCTCGCATGCTGCACGCCGACCGCGGCCGGTATGCCGAGGCTGCGCGCGACGATCGCCGTGTGCGACGTGCGCCCGCCGAGGTCGGTGACGAACGCCTGGAACGACTGCGACTTGAACTGCATCATGTCCGCCGGCGCGATGTCGTGCGCGACGACGATCATCTCGTTCGTGCCGTTCTTGGCCGCGCGGTCCAGTGCCTGCGACGCGGACGGCGCGCCGGCGAGCGCCTTCAGCACGCGCTCGACCACCTGCTCGATGTCGGCCTTGCGCTCGCGCAGGTATTCGTCCTCGATGTCGTCGAAGTGGCGCGTGAGCAGCTCGAGCTGCTCGGTCAGCGCCCACTCGACGTTGTAGCGGCGCGTGCGGATCAGGTCGATGGTTTCCTGCACGAGCATCTCGTCGCTCAGGATCATCGCGTGCACGTCGATGAATGCGCCGACTTCGCTCGGCGTGTCGTCGGTCAGGTCGGCGCGCAGCGCTTCGAGTTCGTGATGCACGACCTCGAGCGCCGTGCGGAAGCGCTCGACCTCCGCATCGATCTGGTTGGCCTCGACCAGGTAATGGGCGACGTCGAGCGCCGCCGGCGCGATCAGATACGCTCGCCCGATCGCGATACCACGTGAGACGGGAATGCCATGCAGCGTGAAGGACACGCGCACCTCCTCTTCTATACAAGTAAAGCCGCGGCACACTGCTGCGATGCGCTTATGACCCCGGTTAGCGATTATAAATTCCGCGACTCCCCGCTGACTGCATGCACCGCAGCATTGCGCATTCCGCATCAATGCTTCCGACGAAAAAAATGCCGCGGGATCCGCGGCATTCTGACTGGAAACGGCAACGATCCCGCGCGGGGATCACTGGCCTTCGCCAAACTTGTCCGCGATCAGCTTCAGCAGCGCGTCCATCGCTTCCCGCTCGTCCGACCCTTCGGTCTCGATCGTCACGGTGCTGCCGATGCCCGCCGCCAGCATCATCACGCCCATGATGCTCTTTGCATTGATCTTGCGCCCGTTGCGCGTCATCCATACTTCCGACTGGAAGTTGCCGGCCAGTTGCGTAAGCTTGGCCGATGCGCGCGCATGGAGCCCCAATTTGTTGACGATGGTGGTTTCTTGTTGAAGCATGATTCTCGGTCGGGTCGGTCGGGGCCGCCGGCGGCGCGCGTCGGCGGTGCTGTCTAAAACGGAAAACGGGAAATCAGTGCGATTCGGTGCGCGGTTGCGGTTCGGGCGGAATCGGCGCGCACTGGCCGCAGCCGGTTTCCGTCGGCGGCGGCGGCGTGCCGGACGACACCTCATGGACGCCCTTCGCGCCGCCGGACAGCGCCTTGTCGACCAGCTTGTCGAGCGGCACGGTGCGGTAGCAGACGGCCCGCACGAGCATCGGCAGGTTCACGCCCGCCAGCACGCGCACGTTGTCGATCTTGGCAAGCTGGCCGGCGATGTTCGCGGGCGTCGCGCCGTACATGTCGGTCAGCACGACCACGCCGTTCTCTTCCTTGAGCCGCGCGAGTTCCGCGTGCGCGAACGCCATCACCTGGGTCGGATCGCTGTCCGCCGTCACGTCGATACAGCCGATGCGGGCGGGCACGCCGCCATAGATGTGCGCGATGCAGTCCCGCAGCGCGGTGGCGAGCGGGGCGTGCGCGATGATCAGGATCCCGGCCATGTCAGATCGCTCCCGGCCGCCCCTGGCGGGCCGACACCCCGCGGCGGGGCAATGAGCATAGCGAGTGAGGGAAACGTTCCATGTTCAGCCTTGCAACAGTTTCGGCCCGACCGCCGGGCCTTCGGTGCGCGAGCGCGGCACCGGGCAAGCGGGCATTGTAGCAGGCCGGTCGAACTGCTCCGGCGACGGGGGACCTGCGCGGCCGCCGCCGGGGTTGCGCGGGAGACGGCCTACGCGGCCGCACGCTCCAGCGCGTCGATGAACATCGCAGCGACGTCGAAGCCCGTCTGCTCCATGATCTCGCGGAAGCACGTCGGGCTCGTGACGTTCACCTCGGTCAGCCAGTCGCCGATCGCATCGAGGCCGACCAGCAGCAGCCCGCGCGCCGCGAGCACGGGACCAAGCGTTTCGGCGATCTCGCGATCGCGCGCGGTCAGCGGCTGCGCAACGCCGAGCCCGCCCGCGGCGAGATTGCCGCGCACCTCGCTGCCCTGCGGAATCCGGGCGAGCGAAAACGGCACCGGCTCGCCGCCGATCAGCAGGATGCGCTTGTCGCCGGCCTTGATCTCGGGGATGAATTTCTGCGCCATCACCGAACGCGTACCGTCGTGGCTCAGCATCTCGATGATCGAACCGAGGTTCATGCCGTCCGGCTTCACGCGGAACACGCCCATCCCGCCCATCCCGTCGAGCGGTTTCAGGATCACGTCGCCGTGCTCGGCGTGGAACGCGCGCAGCCGTTTCGCGTCGCGCGTGACGAGCGTCGGCGCGACGAACTGCGGAAACTCGCCGATCGCGAGCTTTTCGGAATGGTCGCGGATCGACTGCGCCTTGTTGAACACGCGCGCGCCGGCGCGCTCGGCCAGCTCCAGCAGCCAGGTCGACGTCACGTATTCCATGTCGAACGGCGGATCCTTGCGCATCAGCACCGCGCCGAACGATTCGAGGCGGCGCGCGTCGACCGGCCCGGCCTCGTACCACGTCTCGCGATGCAGGTCGTCCGGGTCGCCGACGAACGTGATGCGCCGCACGTCGGCTTCGACGGCCGACCCCGTCCACGCGAGGTGGTTCGGCTCGCACGCGTACACCGCATGCCCGCGCCGCGCCGCCTCGGCCATCATCGCGTAGGTCGAATCCTTGTAGATCTTGAAGCGCTCGAGCGGGTCGGCGATAAAGAGAATGTCCATGAGGTCCTGTACTTGGCGAAGGTCCGTTACACCTGGATGGCTTCGGGATCGGTCTTTTCCAGTTCGATCGACGACGCGATCAGCGACAGCCGCGCGACGACGCCGTACATGTAGAAACGGTTCGGCGGCGCGGCACCCGGCTTCGCGCCCGCATCCGGCAGCGCGGTGTGCTCGAAGCCGAGCGGCACGTAGTGCATGCCGGGCGCGTTCAGGTTCTGGTCGCGCTCGCGGCCGGCGTGCGTGCGGTAGAAGCCGCCAACCACGTAGCGGTCGATCATGTACACGACGGGCTCCGCGACTTCGTCGCCGACACGCTCGAACGTATACACGCCTTCCTGCACGATCACGTCGCGCACCGCGAGGCCGGCCTTCGACTCGGCCATCTGCGCGCGCTCGGCCTTCGACATGCGGCCGATCTCGGCCGCGTCGTGCACGGTCATCACGCCGCGCCCCGCCGTGCCCGCGTCGGCCTTCACGACGACGTACGGCTTCTCGCTGATCCCGTATTCGCGGTACTTGCGCGCGATCTTCTTCAGCACGCCGTCGATCGCATCGGCGAGTGCCTGCTCGCCTTCATGCGCCTGCCAGTCGACCCCTTCCACGTGCGCGAAATACGGATTCACCATCCACGGATCGACGCCGACCATCTTCGCGAACTTCTTCGCGACGTCGTCGTAGCACGAGAAGTGCGTCGACTTGCGGCGCACGGCCCAGCCCGCGTGCAGCGGCGGCAGCAGGTACTGCTCGTGCAGGTTTTCCAGCACGGCCGGAATGCCGGCCGACAGGTCGTTGTTCAACAGGATCGAGCACGGATCGAAATTCTTCAGGCCGAGGCGGCGCTGCGAACGCTCGAGCGGTTCGAGCACGATCTTCTGGCCGTCGGCCAGCGTGATCGGCGTCATGTCGGTGATGCTCGGGTCGAGCGAGCCGAAGCGCACGTGCAGGCCGGCCTGGCGCATGATCGTCGCGAGGCGTGCGACGTTTTCGAGGTAGAACGCGTTGCGGGTCGGCAGCTCGGGAATCACGAGCAGGTTCTTCGCGTCCGGGCAGATCTTCTCGATCGCGGCCATCGCGGCCTGGACGGCGAGCGGCAGCACTTCGGACGGCAGATTGTTGAACGCGCCGGGGAACAGGTTCGCGTCGACGGGTGCCAGCTTGAAGCCGGCGTTGCGCAGGTCCACCGAACAATAGAACGGCGGGGTATGTTCCTGCCATTCGAGCCTGAACCAGCGTTCGATCGCAGGCGTCGCGTCGAGGATCTTCTGCTCGAGTTCGAGCAGCGGACCGTTCAACGCGGTAACGAGGTGGGGAACCATGAATCACTCGCGAGCGGGAGAATGAAGATTGTAGAGCAATTGCCCTGCCCATTTGGGGATTGTTCCCGGCTTCGCAAGGGTTTGGAGGAAGTTTTCGGCTATTGACCCGATAGCGCGAAGGGTTATGCGCTACGGCAGTGGGTGACAGGAGAAAAAAAGCCCGCCGGGTGGGGCGGGCCGAAGTCGCTGCGCTCATTCATGGCGGGCGCCGTCGTCGCGGCGGCCCGCCGGTCATTCTTGTGACTTATTCGACATGCTCGCCGTGCAGGACCACGTCGAGGCCTTCGCGCTCTTCTTCTTCCGACACGCGCAGGCCGATCGTCAGGTCGATCAGCTTCAGCAGCACGAAGCTCAGCACGCCGCTGTAGACCAGCGTGATCAGCACGCCCTTGGCCTGCAGCAGCAGGCTGCCGTCGGCGCCGCCGATGTCCTTGACCGCGAACACACCGGTCAGCAGTGCGCCGAGAATCCCGCCCACGCCGTGCACGCCGAACGCGTCGAGCGAATCGTCGTAGCCGAGCTTCGACTTGAGCCACGTCGCCGACCAGAAGCACACGACGCCGGCCGCGATGCCGATCACGAGTGCACCCGTCACGCCGACGAAGCCGGCCGCCGGCGTGATCGCGACGAGACCCGCGACCGCACCCGACACGATGCCGAGCACCGACGGCTTGCCGTGCGAGAGCCACTCGGCGAACATCCAGCCGAGCGCCGCGCAGGCCGTCGCGACTTGCGTCGTCAGCATCGCGAAGCCGGCACGACCGTCGGCCGCGACTGCGGAACCCGCGTTGAAGCCGAACCAGCCGACCCACAGCATCGAGCCGCCGATCATCGTCAGCACGAGGTTGTGCGGCGCCATCGATTCACGGCCGAAGCCGATACGCTTGCCGAGCATCAGGCACGACACGAGGCCCGCGATACCGGCGTTGATGTGCACGACGGTGCCGCCCGCGAAGTCGAGCACGCCGTCCGACGACAGCCAGCCGGTCGGCTCCCACACCATGTGCGCGATCGGCACATAGACGATCAGCGACCAGAGCGTCATGAACACGAGCATCGCCGAGAACTTCATCCGGTCGGCGAAGGCGCCGCAGATCAGCGCCGGCGTGATGATCGCGAACGTCATCTGGTAGACGAAGTAGACCGATTCCGGAATCGTCGTCGCCAGGTGGCTGACGGTCAGCGTCGTCGCCTTGTCGCCCTTCACGTAGGTCATCCCGTGCAGGAACGCACGCGACAGCCCGCCGATGAAGCCGTTGCCCGGCGTGAACGCGAGGCTGTAGCCGACCACCGTCCACAGCACCGTGATCACCGCGGTGATCGCGAAGCTCTGCATCACCGTCGCGAGCACGTTCTTCTTGCGGACCATGCCGGCGTAGAACAGCGCGAGGCCGGGGATCGTCATGAACAGCACGAGCGCGGTGGACGTCAGCATCCACGCGGTGTCGCCCGCGCTGATCTTCGACGAATCGACCGAGAACGGCTCGGTCGGTGCGGCGGGTGCGGCCGGAGCCGAAGCGGCGGTGGCAGCCGAGGCGGCGGCACCTGACGCGGGTGCGGCGGCAGCGGCCGTGGCGGATGCGTAGG
>NZ_JAAGPO010000251.1:0-12346 GCF_017104825.1 Burkholderia sp. Ac-20345
AGCTGCCGCGGCGCCCGATGCCGATGTCGACGGCGCCGCGGCGAGCGACGCAGCGGGCGCGGCCGGCGCGAAGCGCAAGAAGAAGCCGGCCGCCGACAAGCCCGTGAAGACCGTCGACAAGCTCGCGAAGCTCGGCCTCACGCGCTCGATCGATCTGGTGCTGCATTTGCCGATGCGCTACGAGGACGAAACCACGCTCACGCCGATCGGCGAGCTGCTGCCGGGCGGCATCGCGCAGGCCGAAGGCGTCGTGTTCGACAACGAGGTCGCATACCGGCCGCGCCGCCAACTGGTCGTGAAGATCCAGGACGACGATGGCGAGCACCTCGTGCTGCGCTTCCTGAATTTCTACGGCTCGCAGGTCAAGCAGATGGCCGTCGGCCAGCGCCTGCGCGTGCGCGGCGACGTGCGCGGCGGCTTCTTCGGGATGGAGATGGTGCATCCGGCGGTGCGCGTCGTCGAAGCCGATGCGCCGCTGCCGCAGGTGCTCACGCCCGTCTATCCGAGCACGGCCGGCGTGTCGCAGGCCTATCTGCGCAAGGCGATCGAGAACGCGGTCGAGCGCACGCCGCTGCCCGAGCTGCTGCCGCCCGAGATCCAGCGCGACTACCTGTTGCCGCTCGACGTGCCGACGCTCGAGCAGGCCGTGCGCATCCTGCACCACCCGCGCGTCGATTCCGACGAAGCCGCGCTGATGGACGGCTCGCATCCGGCGTGGACGCGCATCAAGTTCGAGGAGCTGCTCGCGCAGCAGCTGTCGCTCAAGCGCGCGCACGAGGAGCGCCGCACGCGCGCGGCGCCCGCGATGCCGCGCCTCACCGCGAGCGACGCCGGTGCGCTGACGACGCGGCTCTACGCGGCGCTGCCGTTCACGCTGACGGGCGCGCAGGCGCGCGTCGTCGACGAAATCGCGAGCGACCTGACGCTCGCGCACCCGATGCAGCGCCTGCTGCAGGGCGACGTCGGCAGCGGCAAGACGGTCGTCGCGGCACTGGCCGCCACGCAGGCGATCGACGCTGGCTACCAGGCCGCGCTGATGGCGCCCACGGAAATCCTCGCGGAACAGCACGCGCGCAAGCTGCGCGCATGGCTCGAGCCGCTCGGCGTCACGGTCGCGTGGCTCGCGGGCAGCCTGAAGGCGAAGGAGAAGCGCGCGGCGATCGAGGCGGCCGCGCTCGGCACCGCGCAGCTCGTGATCGGTACGCACGCGATCATCCAGGACACGGTCGAATTCGCGCGGCTCGGCCTCGTGATCGTCGACGAACAGCACCGCTTCGGCGTCGAGCAGCGGCTCGCGCTGCGTGCCAAGGCCGCGAACGCGGCCAACGGCGCGCGCGACTTCCAGCCGCACCAGCTGATGATGTCGGCCACGCCGATTCCGCGCACGCTCGCGATGACGTACTACGCGGATCTCGAAGTCTCGACGATCGACGAGCTGCCGCCGGGCCGCACGCCCGTGCTGACGCGCCTCGTCGGCGATGCGCGGCGCGAGGAGGTGATCGCCCGCGTGCGCGAGGCCGCGCTGACCGGGCGCCAGGTGTACTGGGTGTGCCCGCTGATCGAGGAGAGCGAGACGCTGCAGCTGCAGACGGCCGTCGAGACTTACGAGACGCTGGCCACCGCGCTCCCGGAGCTGAAGGTCGGGCTCGTGCACGGGCGGCTGTCGCCGGCCGACAAGGCGGCCGTGATGGAAGCGTTCACGCGCAACGACGTGCAGCTGCTCGTCGCGACGACCGTGATCGAGGTCGGCGTCGACGTGCCGAACGCGTCGCTGATGGTGATCGAGCACGCGGAACGCTTCGGCCTCGCGCAGCTGCACCAGCTGCGTGGCCGGGTCGGGCGCGGCACCGCGGCGTCGGTGTGCGTGCTGCTGTACACGGGGCCGCTGTCGCTCACAGGCCGCGAGCGGCTGAAGACGATGCGCGAGACGACCGACGGCTTCGAGATCGCACGGCGCGACCTCGAGATCCGCGGCCCCGGCGAATTCCTCGGCGCACGCCAGTCGGGCGCGGCGATGCTGCGCTTTGCGAACCTCGAGACCGACGGCTGGCTGATCGATCCGGCCCGCGAAGCCGCGACGCGGCTGATTGCCGCGTATCCCGAGATCGTCACGCAGCATCTCGCGCGCTGGCTCGGCGCGCGGGAGCAGTATCTGAAGGCCTGATCCGCGGGTCGGGGCCGGATTTGAAACCGCCGTTTGAAGCATTCCGATGCAGAGAAACTTGGCGAACCGGTGCCACAGGGTGTATAAATTAAACCTATCGCCTGTATATCTCTGATTGACCCACAATGACGCTGACTGAATTGAAATACATCGTCGCGGTCGCGCGCGAACGGCATTTCGGCCGCGCGGCCGAAGCATGCTTCGTGAGCCAGCCGACGCTGTCGGTGGCGATCAAGAAGCTCGAAGACGAGCTCAACGTGCAGATTTTCGAACGCGGCGCGAGCGAAGTGAGCGTGACGCCGATCGGTGACCAGATCGTCACGCAGGCGCAGCGCGTGCTCGAGCAGACTTTCGCGATCAAGGAGATCGCGAAGCAGGGCAAGGACCCGCTGGTCGGCCCGTTCCGCCTCGGCGTGATCTACACGATCGGGCCCTACCTGCTGCCGACGCTCGTCAAGCAGATGATCCAGCGTGTCCCGCAGATGCCGCTGATGCTGCAGGAAAACTACACGCTGAAGCTGCTCGAACTGCTGAAGCAGGGCGAGATCGACGCCGCGATCATGGCGCTGCCGTTTCCGGAAACCGGCCTGATGGTGCGCCCGCTGTACGACGAACCGTTCGTCGTCGCGCTGCCGGCCGGCCATCCGTGGGAGAAGCGCGAGGAAATCGACGCCGAGGATCTCAAGCAGGAAACCATGCTGCTGCTCGGCAACGGCCACTGCTTCCGCGATCACGTGCTCGGCGTGTGCCCGGAACTGATGCGCTTCTCGCAGACCGCCGACGGCATCCAGAAGACCTTCGAGGGCTCGTCGCTCGAGACGATCCGCCACATGGTCGCAAGCGGCGTCGGCATCACGGTGCTGCCGCGGATGTCGGTCGCCGAGGTCGGCCCGCGCGCGAACGGCCCCGACGCCGAACTGCTGTCGTACGTGCCGTTCAACGAGCCGGTGCCCGACCGCCGCGTGGTGCTCGTGTGGCGCAAGAGCTTCACCCGGATGCCCGCGATCGACGCGATCAGCGACGCGATTGCCGCGTGCGACCTGCCGGGCGTCGCGAAGCTCGACATGCCGGCGACGATGAACTGAGCACGCTGCGCACGCGCGTGTGGCAGTACGATGAACGGGGTCTTGCGGCCCCGTTTATTTTTCTCTATCGCATAGATGAAATTTATCAAATTCAAATAAACGATAGTTGTAGATAAAATCCTCTACATGGATCGGCGTCGTGTCGACGGCTGGTCCGCACGTTGAATGCAAGCGCCAAAGGAGGATGTCATGATGCGGTCGGTATTGCAGCACGCGCAGCGGAACATCCCGTCGCGCGACGCGGTCGTACATCGCGCCAGGGCGGCGGTTCGCAGCCTGCGTCCGATTGCATTCGCGTATCTGGCGGACCGTGTGTATGGTGGCTGAACGCCGCCGCGCGCCGGTTCAGTGTTCCCCCGATTCCCCCGCCGTCAAGCCATGAGGGAGCATCGCATGTCCGAAAGCTGGAATACCGCCCGTAGCGCCGGCACGACGCCTGCCGGTAGCCGGTTCCCCGAGCGTCCCGCCTGCGGCACATCGCGGCGGGCGCGCGCGTCACAGGCCACGCACGACATCCCGTAGTACGACAGGAGGACCAACCTGTTCCGTTTCCCATCCCCGCAATGACACTCCACCCACCGCGCCCGGCATGCCGCCGGAGCAAACGGATGGAGTCATACGAGCAAGCCAAGGAGAAATCGCATGTCGAACGAAACGAAGTGCCCGTTCAACCACACCGCTGGTGGCGGCACGACGAACAAGGACTGGTGGCCGAATCAGCTTAACCTGAACATCCTGCACCGGCATTCGGCGCTGTCCGATCCGATGGACAAGGATTTCGACTACGCCGAAGCGTTCAAGAAGCTGGACCTTGAGGCGGTGAAGAAGGACCTGCACGCGCTGATGACGACGTCGCAGGACTGGTGGCCGGCCGACTTCGGCCACTATGGCGGCCTGTTCATCCGCATGGCCTGGCACAGCGCCGGCACGTACCGTACGGCCGACGGCCGCGGCGGCGCGGGCGGCGGGCAGCAGCGCTTTGCGCCGCTCAACAGCTGGCCGGACAACGTGAGCCTCGACAAGGCGCGCCGGCTGGTGTGGCCGATCAAGCAGAAGTACGGCCGCAACATCTCGTGGGCCGACCTGCTGATCCTGACCGGCAACGTCGCGCTCGAATCGATGGGCTTCAAGACCTTCGGCTATGCCGGCGGCCGTGTCGATACGTGGGAACCGGACGACGTCTACTGGGGTTCGGAAAAGATCTGGCTGGAACTGAGCGGCGGCCCGAACAGCCGTTACTCGGGCAAGCGCGACCTCGAAAGCCCGCTCGCCGCGGTGCAGATGGGCCTCATCTACGTGAACCCGGAAGGCCCGGACGGCAACCCCGACCCGGTCGCCGCCGCGCATGACATCCGCGAAACGTTCGCACGCATGGCGATGAACGACGAAGAGACGGTCGCGCTGATCGCGGGCGGCCACACGTTCGGCAAGACGCACGGCGCCGGTCCGGCCTCGAACGTCGGCGCCGAGCCGGAAGCTGCAGGCCTCGAGCAGCAGGGTCTCGGCTGGAAGAGCACGTTCGGCACGGGCAAGGGCAAGGATGCCATCACGAGCGGCCTGGAAGTCACGTGGACGTCGACGCCGACGCAGTGGAGCAACGACTTCTTCAAGCACCTGTTCAGCTATGAGTGGGAGCTCACGAAGAGCCCGGCCGGCGCGCACCAGTGGGTCGCGAAGGACGCCGGCGACGTGATTCCGGATGCATTCGACGCGTCGAAGAAGCATCGCCCGACGATGCTGACGACCGACCTGTCGCTGCGTTTCGATCCGGCCTACGAGAAGATTTCGCGCCGCTTCTACGACAACCCGGCTGAGTTCGCCGACGCGTTCGCGCGCGCCTGGTTCAAGCTCACGCACCGCGACATGGGCCCGCGTGCCCGCTATCTCGGCCCGGACGTGCCGGCCGAGCATCTGCTGTGGCAGGACCCGATTCCGGCCGTCGACCACAAATTGATCGACGACGCCGACGTCGCGGCGCTGAAGGCGAAGGTGCTTGCATCGGGCCTGTCGGTGTCGCAGCTCGTGTCGACCGCATGGGCGTCGGCTGCGACGTTCCGTGGTTCGGACAAGCGCGGCGGCGCGAACGGTGCGCGTATCCGCCTGGCGCCGCAGAAGGACTGGGAAGTGAACCGTCCGGCTGAACTCGCGAAGGTGCTCGCGACGCTCGAAGGCGTGCAGAAGGCGTTCAACGACGCGCAGACGGGCGGCAAGAAAGTGTCGCTCGCCGACCTGATCGTGCTGGCCGGTGCGGCCGGCGTCGAGCAGGCAGCGAAGAACGCGGGCGTCGTGGTGACGGTGCCGTTCGCGCCGGGCCGTGCGGATGCGTCGCAGGAAGAGACCGACATCGAAGCGATGGCCGTGCTCGAGCCGGTCGCGGATGGCTTCCGCAACTTCCTGAAGCACGCATACAAGACGCCGGCCGAGGCGCTGCTGGTCGACAAGGCGCAACTGCTGACGCTGAGCGCGCCCGAGATGACGGTGCTCGTCGGTGGCCTGCGTGTGCTCGGTGCGAACGCCGGCGATGCGAAGCAGGGCGTGTTCACCGACCGTCCGGAAGCGCTGACGAACGACTTCTTCGTGAACCTGCTCGACATGGGCACGGAATGGAAGCCGGTGTCGGCCGCGAACGACGTGTTCGAAGGGCGCGATCGTGCGACGGGCCAGGTCAAGTGGACCGGCTCGCGCGTCGACCTGATCTTCGGTTCGCATGCGCAACTGCGTGCGTTGGCCGAGGTGTACGGCAGCGCGGATGCGAAGGAGAAGTTCGCGCGCGATTTCGTCGCGGCCTGGAACAAGGTGATGAACCTCGACCGCTTCGACCTCGCGTAAGCGTCACCGTGCAGTAGTGCGGTGATGCCGTAACGGGAAACGGCCGGTCGCCCGACCGGCCGTTTTTTTCAGACCCTGAGTTTCGTTGAAGGAGTGACGATCATGACGCAAATGATGCTGAACATGCGCGCCGCACTGGCGTCGCCGGCCGAGATCGCGCGGTACGTAGTCGGATTCGCGATCGTCATCGGCGGTGCGGCCGAGCTGGCGTCGGCGGCGCTGCACGCGATTACGGCCGCCTGAACGCGGCGTTTCACGCGCCACGCGTAGTGGCGAGACGTGTATGCGGGTAGTGCGGTATCAATAGGCAGGTAGCCCGATTCGTTTTCATTGCTCGGGTTCATTGAATAAGGAGTCCGGAACATGACCAGGAAGACTCACGCTGCCCAGATCAACATCGGCATCAGCGACAAGGACCGCAGGAAGATCGCGGAAGGCCTGTCGCGCCTGCTCGCCGATACGTTCACGCTGTACCTGAAGACCCACAATTTCCACTGGAACGTCACGGGCCGGATGTTCAACACGCTGCACCTGATGTTCGAGGCGCAGTACAACGAACTGTGGCTCGCGGTCGATTCGGTTGCCGAACGCATTCGTACGCTCGGCGTCGTCGCGCCGGGTACCTTCGGCGATTTCGCGAAACTGTCGTCGGTGCCGGAAGCGAACGGCGTGCCGGCGGCCGAAGACATGATTCGCCAGCTCGTCGAAGGGCACGAGGCCGTCGTGCGTACCGCGCGCGCGATCTTCCCGCTTGCCGATGCGGCGAGCGACGAGCCGACCGCGGATCTGCTGACGCAGCGCCTGCAAATTCATGAAAAAACCGCGTGGATGCTGCGGTCGTTGCTCGCGTAGGTGCGCAACGCGCGGCAGGCTGGCGGAAGCCCGCGCACGCGGCTCCGGCCCTGATTGATCCGCGCGCATCGGGCCGAGCCCGGGCCGGTGCACCGGTTCTGTCCCTTGATTGACGTATCGCCCGACCTGGCCATGTGCAGCGGGCGCTCATAGCGCGCTGGCATCCGGCCGCGACCGGCCACGGGCCGCGCCGACATGACGCGAAGCACCGCTCGGCTCTAAAATGCCGGGGTTATCTTCCCGGTGCTTCGCCATGCTTGCCCGCTTTCCCCTGTATCTGCGGCTCGTCCGGATGGACAAGCCGATCGGCAGCCTGCTGCTGCTGTGGCCGACGCTCAACGCGCTGTGGATCGCGTCCGACGGCCATCCGCGCTGGCCGCTGCTCGTGATCTTCTCGCTCGGCACGCTGCTGATGCGCTCGGCCGGCTGCGCGATGAACGACTACGCGGACCGCGACTTCGACCGCCACGTGAAGCGCACGGCCGACCGGCCGCTGACGTCGGGCAAGATCCGCGCGTGGGAAGCCATCGCGATCGCGGTCGGGCTCGCATTCATCTCGTTCCTGCTGATCCTGCCGCTCAACACGCTGACGAAGCAGTTGTCCGTCGTCGCGCTGTTCGTCGCGGGCTCGTATCCGTTCATGAAGCGCTTCTTCGCGATTCCGCAGGCGTATCTCGGCATCGCGTTCGGCTTCGGCATCCCGATGGCGTTCGCGGCCGTGCAGGACACGGTGCCGACGATCGCGTGGGTGATGCTGGCCGCGAACATTTTCTGGTCGGTCGCGTACGATACCGAATACGCGATGGTCGATCGCGACGACGACATCAAGATCGGCATCCGCACGTCCGCGCTGACGTTCGGTCGCTTCGACGTCGCAGCCGTGATGCTGTGCTACGCGGTGACGCTCGGCATCTACGTGTGGATCGGCGTGACGCTCGGCTTCAGCCTCGCGTACTGGGCTGGCTGGGCGGCGGCGGTCGGCTGCGCGCTGTATCACTACACGCTGATCAAGGACCGTGAGCGGATGCCGTGCTTCGCAGCGTTCCGGCACAACAACTGGCTCGGCGGCGTGCTGTTCGCCGGGATCGCCGTGCATTACCTGCTGGCAGGGAGCTGAGTTTCTCGATCTGTCCACCGCCGGCGGTATGCCGTGCGGAACGCGGCACCAACAAAAAAGCGGCCTGAGCCGCTTTTTTGTTGTTCGTGCAAATCGGCGTAACGGGGCGGGGCGCCCGGCGTGTGTAGCGCAGCGAGCGCCGGGCCGGCACCGCGGATGCGCTTACGCGCGGCCGAGCTCGTCGCCCATTTCCTTTGCGCGCGCTTCGGCCGCGAGTGCACCGCGCACGATCGCATCCTTCACGCCTTGCGCGTCGAACGACGCGAGCGCGGCGGCCGTCGTGCCGCCCTTCGACGTCACGCGCTCGCGCAGCACGCTCGCCGGCTCGCCCGATTGCGCGGCGAGTTGCGCGGCGCCCGTGAACGTCGCGACCGCGAGCGCGCGGCCCTGTTCGTCGTTCATGCCGAGCTGGCGCGCGGCTTCCTGCAGCGCTTCGATGAAATAGAACACGTAGGCCGGGCCGCTGCCCGAGATCGCGGTGACGGCGTCGAGCTTCGATTCGTCGTCGAACCATACGATCTCGCCGACCGCGCCGAGCACGTTCGACGCGAGTTCGCGTCCCGCCGCGTCGACACCCGGCAGCGCGGCGAGGCCCGTCACGCCCATGCCGACGAGCGCGGGCGTGTTCGGCATCGTGCGCACGATACGTGCGTAGTCGCCGAGCCAGCGCGCGAGGTCGCTGCCGCGGATGCCGGCCGCGATGCTGATCACGAGCTGCGTCTTCAGGTGCGGCGCGAGCGCCTGCGCGACGTCCTTCAGCACCTGCGGCTTCACCGCGAGCACGATCGCGTCGTAGTCGGCGAGCGTCGCGTCGATGGCGGCGCCGGTGCGCACGCCGAACTGCTGGGCGGCGCGCGCGCGCACCTCTTCGTTGACGTCGATGGCATACAGGCCGTCAGCGGCAACGCCGCGCTTGATCAGGCCGCCGATCAGGGCCGCGGCCATGTTGCCGCCGCCGATGAATGCGATTTTCATGATGTCCGATTGAGCAAGTGAGTGAACGGTAGGGCGGAAAGGGCGCGGCGCTCAGTGCGAGTAATCGCGTGCGCCGAAGATCGCAGTGCCGACGCGCACGATCGTCGCGCCTTCGAGCACGGCCGCGTCGAGATCGGCGGACATGCCCATCGACAACGTGTCGAGCGGCAGGCCATCGGCGCGCAACGTGTCGAACAGTGCGCGCAGCGCACGATGCGGCGCGCGTTGCGCTTCGGTGTCGCCGGCCGGTTCGGGAATCGCCATCAGGCCGCGCAGCCGCAGCGACGGCAGCGCGGCGACCGCACGCGCGACCTCGGCCACGTCGGCCGGCGCAACGCCGCTCTTCGACGCCTCGCCGCTGATGTTCACCTGCACGCACACGTTGAGCGGCGGCAGGTGCGCGGGGCGCTGTTCCGACAGGCGCTGCGCGATCTTCAGCCGGTCGACCGAATGGACCCAGTCGAAGCGCTCGGCAACCGGGCGCGTCTTGTTCGATTGCAGCGGCCCGATGAAATGCCATTCGAGGTTTGCACGCAGGTCGGCGAGCGCGTCGATCTTGTCGATCGATTCCTGCACGTAGTTCTCGCCGAATGCACGCTGCCCGGCCGCATGCGCGGCGCGCACGTCGTCGGCGGGAAACGTCTTCGAGACGGCAAGCAGCGACACGGTGGCGGGATCGCGGCCGGCCGCGCGGGCGGCGTCGGCGATGCGGCGATGAACGGATTCGAGGCGGGCGGCGAGATCGGACATGACGGGCACGAAAGCAGGCACGGAAGCAGGCATGTAGCGGATGCGCCGCGGCACGCGATGCATCGATCCGCCCATTATACGGACGCCGCGCGCGAGGCCCAGCGTCCATCCGTCATTCGCATGAACGGGCCCTAGCCGTACAGCAGGTGCTCGACGAGCTGGATCCAGTGGGCGACCGGAATCTGCGTGCCGCTCTGCAGGTGCGCGATGCAGCCGATGTTGCCGGAGACGATCATCTGCGGCTCGAGCGCCTGCAGCTTCAGCAGCTTCTGCTTGCGCAACCGGTACGACAGCGACGGCTGCGTCAGCGAATAGGTGCCGGCCGACCCGCAGCACAGATGGCTGTCGGCCGGCAGCCGCACGTCGATGCCGAGCGTCTCGAGCAGGCGTTCGACCTTGCCGCGCGACTGCTGGCCGTGCTGCAGCGTGCACGGCGGGTGGTACGCGACCGTATGGATCGCGCGGCGCCGCGCGAGCGTCGCGAGCTCGGCCTCGAACGCGAGCAGCACGTCGGAGATGTCGCGCGTGAGCGACACGATGCGCTGCGCCTTCTCCGCGTAGGCCGGGTCATCGCGCAGCAGGTGCGCGTATTCGAGCACCGTCGCGCCGCAGCCCGACGCATTCATCACGATCGCCTCGATGCCCTGTTCGACATGGGGCCACCACGCGTCGATGTTGCGGCGCGCGTCGTCGAGCGCTTCGTCGTGGTAATTCAGGTGCAGGCGGATCGCGCCGCAGCAGCCTGCATCGGGCGCGACGATCGTCTCGATGCCGAGCGCGTCCAGCACGCGCGCGGTCGCGATGTTGATGTTCGGCAGCATCGACGGCTGCACGCAGCCGCCGAGCATCAGCATCTTGCGCGTATGGGTGTGGTGCGGCCATTCGAGCAGCCGCGTGCGCGGCGGCACCTTGTCGCGCAGCCGCTTCGGCAGCAGCGGACGCACGTGCTGGCCGAGCCGCATCACCGGCGAGAACAGCGCGGCGTTCGGCACGAAGCTCGCGAGCAGGCGGCGCACGAGGCGCTGTTGCACGGGGCGCTGCACCTGCGCCTCGACGTGCTTGCGGCCGATCTCGACGAGCCGGCCGTACTGGACGCCGGACGGGCAGGTCGTCTCGCAGCTGCGGCACGTGAGGCAGCGGTCGAGGTGCTGCTGCGTGCTGCGCGTGACGGGCGCCCCTTCGACCATCTGCTTGATCAGGTAGATACGGCCGCGTGGGCCGTCGAGTTCGTCGCCGAGCAACTGGTAGGTCGGGCAGGTCGCGGTACAGAACCCGCAATGCACGCACTTGCGCAATATCGCGTCGGCCTCGTCGCCGTCGGGCGTATTGCGGATGAAATCGGCGAGGTTCGTTTGCATCGATCCCTCAGAGATCAGGGTAGAGCCGGCCGCGGTTGAAGATGCGCGCGGGATCGAACGCGGCCTTCAGCCCGCGGTGGATTTTCATCATCGGGGCGGGGAGCGGCGTGAACACGCCCGCGCTGCGGTCGTACGCGTCGCCCGCGCGGAACAGCGTCGCGTGGCCGCCGGCCTGCTTCGCGCTCATCCGCACGGTCTGCGCATCGGCGTCGGTGATCCACCAGCGCTGCGCGCCACCCCATTCCATCAGCTGGGTGCCGGGCAGGTGCATCGGTTCGGTGATCGACGGCAGCGCGAGGCGCCACAGCGCATAGCCGGGCGGGATGCCGTTGAAGAACGGGTCGGTATGCTCGCGCAGGCCGGCCCAGAAGCGCTCGGCCTCGACCGCGTCGACGACTTCGCCGCCGAGCAGCGTCTTCGCGGATTTCACGGCCGCTTCGGCACCCGACAGGCGCAGCACGAGCGTGCCGTTGCGCCAGCCGCTCGCGCTGACGGGCAGCGGATGGCCGCCCCATTCGTTGAGCTTGCGCACTGCATCGGTCGCGGTCATCTCGAACTTCAGCGTGACTTCGGCGACGGGCATCGGCAGCACCTTGATCGACAGGTCGAGCATCAGCCCGAGCGTGCCGAGCGCACCGGCCATCAGCCGCGACACGTCGTAGCCGGCGACGTTCTTCACGACCTGGCCGCCGAAGCGCAGCATTTCGCCGCGGCCGTTCATCAGCGTGACGCCGAGCACGAAATCGCGCGGCGCGCCGCAGGTGGCGCGCCGCGGCCCCGCGAGGCCGGCCGCGACGCAGCCGCCGACGGTGGCCGTGCGGCCGAAGTGCGGCGGCTCGAACGGCAGCATCTGGCCGCACTCGGCGAGGACGGTTTCAAGCTGCGCGAGCGGCGTGCCCGCGCGGACCGTGACGACGAGTTCGGCCGGGTCGTACGACACGACACCCTGAAACCCGCGGGTATCGAGTATTTCGCCCTCGAGCGCCTGGCCGTACCAGTCCTTGGTGCCCCCGCCGCGAATCCGCAGCGGCCGGCCGTCGGCGCTGGCTGCGCGGACGCGTTCGGCCCATCCGGAGACGATGTCGTCCTCTTCCATGTTCTGTTGCTGCCTCGACTTGTTGTTCGGTCGATTGTACCGGGGTGGCGCGATTCCACATCGCGACTATCCCTAAGCCCGGTATTGCAGACCGCATGCCTGCGCCGCCGCGCGAACGGG
>NZ_JAAGPO010000252.1:0-239 GCF_017104825.1 Burkholderia sp. Ac-20345
AGCATTAAAAAAAAAAAAAAAAAAAAACACACCTTTAAGCTAGGTAGTGTTATATAACATATCAACTCATAGAACATATAGCACATACGCTGATTGTGTATATGTATAGCATACTGTATTAATCTGCACAAACTTGAGACTCAGTCATAATCACAAACGGATATTACTAATGACGAGTTGTAATAATTGTAGTACTCGAGTTCTCTCTGCAGACAGTGCGATGTTGACGGGTAGCTGTT
>NZ_JAAGPO010000253.1:0-12222 GCF_017104825.1 Burkholderia sp. Ac-20345
CCCACGGCCCCGGCGGCCTCGGCGTGGGCACCGCGTTTCCGCCGCTCGCGGGCCAGCCCGCCGCGTACATTGCCGGTCAGCTGAACGACTGGAAACACGGTACGCGCCCGCCCGGGCCGATGGCGCTGATGCCGGCGATCGCCGGCAAGCTGTCCGACGCCGACGTCGACGCGGTGGCCGCCTACTACGCACGCCGCGGCACAGCACAAGGAGACAAGCGATGATCGACCGCACGACGCTGATCCGCCGCACCCGCGCGGCCCTGCTCGGCGCGGCCTGGATGCCCGCGCTCGCGTTCGCGGCCGCGCCGCAGGATGCACCGGCCGCAGCTTCCGCACCCGCGCCTGTCACAGCGGCGACGGCAGCCAGGCCGTTCGCGCCACCCGCCGAATCCGCGATACCCGCCGACGAGTTCGGCAAGACCGTGAAGCTCGGCGAGCAGATCTTCCTGCACACGCCCGAGTTCGCGGGCAAGTACGTCGGCAACAAGCTGACCTGCGCGAGCTGCCACCTCGACGCGGGCCGGCGGCCCGATTCGAGCCCGATGTGGGCCGCGTACCTGCTGTATCCGGCGTACCGCAGCAAGAACGGCCACGTGAACACGTTCGCCGAGCGCCTGCAGGGCTGCTTCCGCTACAGCATGAACGGCAAGGCGCCGCCGGCCGGCGACCCGATCCTCGTCGCGCTCGAAACCTATTCGTACTGGCTCGCGAAAGGCGCGCCGGTCGGCACGAAGCTGCCGGGGCAGGGTTTCCTGAAACTGCCGCCGCCCGCGCAGAAGGCCGACTATGCACGCGGCGCCGCCGTCTACACGCAGCACTGCGCGCTGTGCCACGGCGCGGACGGCCAGGGGCAGTCGAGCGGCGGCAAGGCGGTCTTCCCGGCGCTGTGGGGCGCGCGTTCGTTCAACTGGGGCGCGGGGATGGGCGACATCCGCAATGCGGCCGGCTTCATCAAGGCCAACATGCCGCTCGGGCTCGGCGGCACGCTGACCGATCAGGAAGCGTGGGACGTCGCGACCTTCATGGACAGCCACGAACGCCCGCAAGACCCGCGCTTCACGGGCTCGGTGAAGGACACGCGCGCGAAGTTCCACGATTCGCCCGATTCGATGTACGGGCTCAACGTGAACGGGCGCGTGCTCGGCGCGCCGTGATGCAGGCGCCGTGCAGGCCATCCGGCCCGCACGGCCAGCGCTGCCTGCACGTTCACGGGTGCCAGCGATACACGATCATGCTCGTGCCGTTGTAGTTGTCCTTCGTGATCACGTATTCGCCGGTCGAGCGCAGGTACGCGCGGATCCCGTACATCGAGTCGACGTCGTTGCCGACATCCATCGCCGACGTGTTCGAGTTGGTCAGCGTCGTCACGAGCGCGCCCGTATTGAGATCGAACACGTCGACGTTCGGCACGGTGTGCACGTAGCCGACGAACAGGTAGTGGCCGGCCGCCGCGATCGATTTCGGGTTCGCGCTCGTCAGGTTGATCACCGGGTTCGGCGCGCTCGTGTTGCCGTTCTTCCAGCCGTGATAGACCTCGATGTGCCCGTTCATCGCGGTCCAGTCCCAGTTGTTCGCGAGGCCCTGCGCGAGGATCATCGTGTCGCTGTCCGCCTGGTAGATGATGCGCGTGGTCGGCGCCACGGTGCTCGGCACGGGCGTCGTCACCGGCTTGCCCCATGACGGCTTGCCGGTCGCGTCGAAACCCGTCATCGGGTAGCGGGTAATCGCGTTGGAGCCGTTCAGCCCGGCCCACACGTCGCCGTTGCCGTCGATGTCGAAACCGGTCGTAACCTGCAGCGTCGTGTTGAACGGCTTGCCCGGCAGCGAGCCGGCCGGATTCGCGATATAGCCGGTCGCCGGCGTGAAGTAATAGAAATTGAAGTTGCCCGGGTTCTGGCCCGATGCGACGAGAATCCGGTTGCCGCCCACCATCACGAGCTGGCCGAAGTGCTGGCCGCGCTGGTAGTCGTTCATGTCGAGGCGCGGGTCCTTCGGATAGGTGAACGGATCGACCGTGTTCGCGACGAACGTGCCGCCTGCCGAGCCCGTATACACGTTGTTGCCGCTGTAGAAGAACGCGCCGTCGGTGGCCGGGTCGGGCGCGGCGATCGCCTCGAAGTTCAGCGCCTGCAGCTTCCATTGCAGCGCGCCCGTCGGGCTGTATGAATGCAGGTCGGTGCTGCCGTTGCGCCCGAGATCCCAGCCGCCGCCCCACGCATTGTTGAGCACGTACAGGTTGCCGCCCGAATCCTTGCCGATGCCGACCACGCGCGTGAAGCGCTTGTCGCCGACCTGCCCCTTGATGCCCGATGTCGTGTCGAGATAGCCGCCCCGCACGCCGAACGTGCCGATCTGCTGCGGCAACCCGGCGAGGCTGTAGATCTTGATGTTCATCTCCGGGCCCTGGTCGCCCACCAGCAACTGCCCCGTCGACGCGTCGAAATACAGCGACGATGGCCGCGCGCCGGCCGCCATCTGGAGCGTGTTCATCAGCGTGCCCGTCGCGCTGTACTGCACGACCACGCCGGCGCTCATGCGCGCGACCCACAGGTTGCCCGCCGCATCGAGCGCCAGTGCGCCGGGCCCGGTCACGCCGATGTCGCGCTGCCACACGCCGTCGGTCGTATAGACGCGCACGCGGTTGCCGTAGAAATCGCTCGCGTACAGCAGGTTGCCGGCCGTCGCGAGGCCGGTGATCACGTCCGGGTTCGGGAGGCCCGTCCACGTGCTGACCGGGATGCGCAGGTCGCGTTTGTTCGTACTGCGATCGTAGCGGCCCACCGAACCGCTGCCGAAGGTGCGGTTGTAGCCGAGCGCGACGAACAGCGACGTCGCGTTGCCGGTAATCGCGCCGCCCTGGAATTCGTCGTGGATGCCGATCGTGCCCATCGGCTGGCCGTTCTGGTAGAGCGCGACGCCGCCCGCGTTCTCGTCCCAGCGCGACGCCGTGTAGATCACGCCCTCGGGCGCGACCCACATCGAGCGCGCGGCATTGCCGACGTGCTGGGCCAGCGTGCCGTACGTGTTCGCGAGCCAGTCGGTCGAGTATTGCACCTGCGCGTGACTCGCCGGCGCCAGCATCGCCATGCACATTCCCAGCAATGCCGCCCGAATTTGTTTCATTGACATGAATAGTGCTCCCGAACGTTCAATTGTCGACACTGTAAATCGCTGCGCATGAAATATTGGTGATTCCGGCAAAAGCGCATTCGCCGTCATCCCGAATTATTCACTCCGTTCTTTTTGCCGTCCGGCGCTTTTCCGTCAACGATGGTCAAACCCGTTCACCGTGCCGAAACGGCTTGCCGGCCGCACGGCTTCGGTGCTTTTCCCCGGCATTTTCTTCCGGGTCGCCCAATACGAACGCGTCATTTTTTCTGAAACGTCCGCATTGCCTTTTTCATTCCCCGGAAATGGGCTCGATGATTACAAATCGAAATTAAAATGAAAGAGAAAAAATATTATCCGGCTCGATCGCGTCGTCGCGATTCAGCGCAGCGGCATACGGCGGGAGGAAAGGAGGGGAAAGCGGGAAACGGCGGAGAAGCCCCGAACCGCGCGCCGGCCGTGCCGGCACGCGGCCGCGATCGTTCAGCTCGCGTCGTCGAGCGTCGGGCCGTCCCAGCCTTCGAGGAATTTCGGCAGCGCGTCGACGACGTCGATCACGCGGTGCTGGTAGAACAGGTGCATCGTCGGCTGCAGGTCGCCGGGCAGCTGCCCGCCGTGCGCACGCGCGGCCAGGTTGTTCGGCACGACACGCATGCCGAGCCGGTTGGTGCCGAATACGATCTCGCCGCACGACGCGCAGTACGTGCGCGACATCGACTTCGCCGGGTGCGGGAACGTCGCGCTGGCGCCTTCGACGGCAACCTGCTCGGGCGGCCACGCGGTCGCCGACAGCACCGGCGTGCCGTAGAAATCGCGGCAGGTCGCGCAATGGCAGTTCGCGCGCGCCGCCGGCTCGCCGCGCAGCGTCACGGTGACGGTTCCGCACAGGCAACTCGCGGAATGCGTTCGGGTCATGTCGTCTCCTCGAAGAAAGGAGGCGACAGTATAGGAGCATGCGGGCAACGCTGCCGGCATCGGCTGCCGGCAACGTTGCGGCCGCAACGATCACGATGCGTCAGAACTTCTGGCGCAGGCCGAGGCTGACGATGGCCTGCGAGCGCGAATCGGACGAGTGGCCGTTCGCCTTGTCCGAGACGGACGCGGTCGCGGCCACCGGCCGGCCGAGCGCGTCGAGCGTCATGCCCGATGCATGCTGGTACGCGCCGAGCAGGTACACGCTGGTGCGCTTCGACAGGTCGTAGACGGCGCCGAGCGTGACGTTGTGATACTGCGCGCGGTCGTCCACGCCGTCGACATCGCTGCCGCGCGTGTAGCTGTAGCCCGCGAACAGTTGGGTCTGCGGGCGCACGTTCCAGCGCGTGAACACACCCGCGACGTTGAACGTCGCGTGGCCCGTGAACAGCGACTGGCCGCCGCTGCGGTACTGCACGTTGCTGTAGTTCACGCCGACGACGGCCGGGCCGAAGTCGTAGGTCGCGCCGGTCGCGATGATCTGCTGCGATTGCGCGCTCGCATAGCCTTCGTTGATCGACGAGTTGAACAGCCCGTCGTCGGTGCTCTGCCACTTGCCCGCCGTCGGGTCGGTCGCACCCGTCTTGCTGTTGTCCGACCGCTCGTAGCCGACGCCGACACGCAGCGGGCCCGCCGCGTACGCCGCGCCGACACTCCACGTGTTGCGCTGCTTCATGCTGCCCGGCTGGCTGCCGAAGCCGTACAGCGCGCCGAACGTGAAGCCCGAATAGTTGGCGCTCGTGTACTTGATCGAGCTGTCGACGCGCGCGGTCTGGTCGAGGTCGTCAATGTCGCCCGGGTGCGCGCCGAAGCCGCCGATGTACGACGATGGGCCGACCGGGCTCACGAAGTCGTCGAGCGACGTGTACTGGCGGCCGAGCGTAACCGTGCCGTAGCGGTCGCTGCCGAGGCCGACGAACGCCTGGCGGCCGAACTGGCGGCCACCCTGCCCCGACGTGCCGTTCGTGATGTCGAAGCCGTTCTCGAGGACGAACAGCGCGCGCATCCCGCCGCCGAGATCCTCGGAACCCTTGATGCCCCAGCGGCTGCCGGACAGGTTGCCGGTCGTGAGCCCGACGTTCGAATGGCCGGTGTACGCGCCCGCGGAGCCGACCCGCTCGTTGCTGCGATAGGTCACGCCCGCATCGACGATGCCGTACAGCGTGACGGAGCTTTGCGCGGCGGCGATGCCCGCGAGCGAGAGCAGCAGCGGCGCTGCGATCAGTTGCTTGTTCATGATTGTCGTGTCTCCGGGCGTTGAACCCGTTGTTCTGGCTGTCAGTTGCGAGTAACGCGCGGGCGGCGAAATCCGCCGGCGGTGCGAGGCCGGCAGCGTCCGCGCGCGACGACGCGGCGGGCATGCCCACTGCGGCCGCCATGGTAGATGGAACCGGTTCCGATCGAAAGCGGAATAATGAAAACAGTTTCTTGCCAAAATCGAGATAGTCGACCGGGCGGCCGTGTGCGCGGCGCGCCGCACCTGTACAGCCTGGGCGGGCGCAGCCGATAATCGGACGCCGCCGTCCATCGGGAGTGCCTTCATGCATGAAACGACCCTGCTGATCTTCGCCGCCGTCGCCTTCGTCGGCATCGCGACACCCGGCCCGACCGTGCTGCTCGCGCTGACCAACGGCTCGCGCTACGGCGTGCGCCGCGCGGCCTACGGCTTCGCGGGCGCGATGCTGTCCGATTTCGTGCTGATCGTCGCGGTCGCGCTCGGCCTCGGCGCGCTGCTGATCGCGTCGGCGTTCTGGTTCTCGGTGGTGAAGTGGCTCGGCGCCGCGTATCTCGCGTATGTCGGCATCCGGCTGCTGATGTCGAAGGGGTCGCTCGATGTCGCCGTCGCGCACGATGGCACGGCATCCGGGCGCAACGCGTCGATCTTCGCGAAGAGTTTCCTCACGGCGGTGACGAACCCGAAGGGCTATCTGTTCTTCTCCGCGTTCCTGCCGCAGTTCCTCGATCCGTCCGCGCCACTCGCGCCGCAATACGTCGCGCTCGCGGTCACGTTCGCACTGCTCGACGGTGCCGTGATGTTCGGCTACGCGCTGCTCGGCGCACGCGCGGTGCGGCTGCTGAAGCGCGCGGGGGCGCTGTGGCTCGAACGCACCTGCGGCGCGATGCTGCTCGCGCTTGCCGGGTCGCTGGCGCTGTACCGGCGTCATGCGGCGTAGGGGCGGATGCCGATGAAAATCGCCACGCCGCCCCGCTCCGGCTTTCCCGGCCTGTCGCTCCGCCAGCTCGAACGCGCCGACCTCGACGCGTGGTACGCGTACCTGTCGAACCCCGACGTGTTCCGCCATACGAGCTGGAACCTGCGCTCGCCCGACGATCTGCTGCCGCTGTTCGACACCATCGAATCGACGGACCCCGATTCGGTGCGGCGTCTCGCCGTGATCGACGACGCATCGGGCGCGCTCGCCGGAACGATCGGCCTGCATACCGTGTCCACCGTGAACCGCTCGGCGGAGATCGCGTACGATCTTGCGCCGTCGCACTGGGGGCGTGGGATCGCGAGCGCGCTGTGTACGGCCGTCACCGCGTGGGCATTCGCGGACGGCGGCTTCATGCGCATGCAGGCCGTCGTGCTGACCAGCAACGCAGGCTCCGCGCGCGTGCTGCAGAAGTGCGGCTATCGTTACGAAGGGCTGTTACGCGCATACAGGATGGTGCGCGGCACGCCGGGCGATTTCGCGATGTACGCGCGCCTCGCGACCGACTGACGCGCGCCCCGCGGCTTCACGCCAAGCTGCTCACCGCTACGCACGCGCACTCGATTGGACGGCCTGCACCGAATTGGCGACAATCGCCGTTCCCTTCCCCGACGATCCGCCATGAAAATCGCCGCGTTGTCCGACATCCACGGCAACCTCGCCGCGCTCGACGCGGTGCTCGACGACGTCCGCCGCCGCGGCGCCGACGTGATCGTCAATCTCGGCGACATCCTGTCGGGCGCGCTTCATCCGGCCGAAACGGCCGACCGCCTGATCGCGCTCGACCTGCCGACCATCAAGGGCAATCACGAACGGCAACTGCTCACCGGCGATCGCGAGTCGATGCGGCTGTCGGATCGCTGGGCGCACGACACGCTGCGCGCCGATCATCTCGAATGGATCACCGCGCTCCCCGAACGCATGACGCTCGGCGACGATGTGCTGATGGTGCACGGCACGCCCGACAGCGACCTCGTCTATTTCCTCGAAACGGTCACGCCCGACGGCTGCCGCGCGGCCACGCCCGATGAAATCGCGCGGCGTGCGGGCGACGAACCGGCGTCGCTGATCCTGTGCGGCCACACGCATATCCCGCGCACGGCGAAGCTCGACGACGGCCGGCTGATCGTCAACCCGGGCAGCGTCGGGCTGCAGGCGTATGCGGACGACCTGCCGCATCCGCACCGCATCGCGACGGGCTCGCCGCATGCGCGCTACGCGATGGTGTCGCGCACGGCGGCCGGCTGGAACGTCGAATTCCACGCGGTCGAGTACGACTGGCACACGGCGGCCGCCACCGCGGCATCGCGCGGACGCGACGACTGGACCGTCGCGCTGCGCACCGGCCGGTGCTGATGCGCCTGGCTCACCCTTCCGCTTCACTTCATTCACGGGAAAACCGCACCGCCATGCCCGTTCCGTCGCAACTGCTCTTCCTGCCCGGCGCATCGGGCAGCACCGCCTTCTGGCAGCCGCTCGCCAGCCTGCTGACGCATCCGGCCGAGCGCCGGATCGTCGGCTATCCGGGCTTCGGCGACACGCCGCGCGATCCGGCCGTCGACGATTTCGACAGCCTCGTGCGTCATGTTCTGGAAACGATCGACCGGCCGACCGCCGTGATCGCCCAATCGATGGGCGGCGTGATCGCGATGCGCGCGGCGCTCGACAAGCCCGAACTGATCACGCACCTCGTGCTGACGGTCACGTCCGGCGGACTCGACATGGCAGGGCTCGGCGCGCAGGACTGGCGCACCGGTTTCGCGGAAGCCAACCCGCAGCTTCCCGACTGGTTCCTGACGTTCCGGGCGGACCTGTCGCGGGAAATCGGCCGCATCGCGCAGCCGACACTGCTGCTGTGGGGCGACGACGATCCGGTCAGCCCCCTCGCGGCCGGCCGGCGCCTGCTCGAACGGTTGCCCGACGCCCGGCTGCATATCCTGCACGGCGGCCGGCACGATCTTGCTGCCGTGCATGCGCAGACGCTCGCACCGCTCGTCGATGCGCATCTGCAGCGCGTGTGACGTCGCGCGTTTCGGCTTCGACGTCGGTTCGGTTTCGGCTCAAACCCGAAACCGCACCGCATCACATCACCCCGCCTTCCTCAGCGTGAGTCGCGCCTCCAGCCCGCCGCCATCCGTCCGGTTGCTCAGCGTGAGCGTGCCGCCCATCGCGAGCGCGAGTTGCCGCGCGATCGCCAGGCCGAGCCCCGTGCCGCCCGTCTCGCGGTTGCGCGACGTCTCCACGCGCCGGAACGGCTCGAACACCGCGTCGAGCTGATCGCCCGGAATGCCGGGCCCGCGGTCGAGCACGGCGATCACCGCGCCGCCGTCCGGCGCGGCGTGCACGTCGATCTCGGCCGCGCCCGCGAACTTCAGCGCGTTGTCGACGAGGTTGCCGACGATGCGGCGCAGCGCCTTCGGCCGCGTGACGAGCGCGAGCGGCGCGCGGCTGTGCAGCGCGACGTCCTGCCCCGCATCCGTGTAGTCGCACACGATGCTGTCGAGCAGCGCATCGAGATCGATGCGGCGCGCGGCCTCCTCGGTGCCGTGCAGCGTCCGTGCGTAAGCCACCCCCTCCTTCACCAGATGCTCCATCTCGAGCAGGTCCTGGCGCAGCTTCGCGCCCTGCGCGTCGTCGTCCATCATGTCGGCGCGCAAGCGCATCCGCGTGATCGGCGTCTGCAGGTCGTGCGAGATCGACGCGAGGATCTGCATGCGCTCGGCCATGTACTGCGCGATGCGATCCTGCATCGCGTTGAACGCCCGGGCGGCGCGCGCGACTTCCGACGGCCCGCCCTCGTTCAGCCGCTCGCCCTTCAGGTCGGGGCCGAGCGCATCGGCGGCCTGCGCGAGCTGCTTGAGCGGCCGCGTCGCAAGCCGCACCGCGAGCCAGCAGCACGCGGCCAGCACCGCGAGCTGCAGCACCAGCACGACCGGCAGCCAGCCCGACAGCGGCACCGTCGACATCGGACGGATGTCGATCGTCAGCGGCGACCCGTCGGTCAGGCGCAGGTGCACCTGCAGATGTTCGCGGTCGCCGGGAATCGCGTTCGCGGTCAGCGGGTAGTCGCCGCCGATGCCGTCGGAAATCGACCGCTCGACGCGTGCCGACAGCCGCGCTTCCGGCGGCGTGCCGGTCTCGCCGGGCCCGAGGATGAACGCATAGCTGCGCCGCGCGAGGCGCGGCAGCCACGCCGCCCGCTCGGCCGGCGGCAAGTGGTCGAGCAAAGCGACCGAGCTCGCGACCTCACGCTCGATGTAGCCCATCATCAGGTTGGTGGTCGCCTGGTCGCGCTCGGTCACGGTGAGCCAGAACGACAGCGTCTGCGCGAGCGCGAGGCCCACGCACAGGATCAGCGCGAGCCGCGCGAACAGCGAGCGCGGCCAGTGCCACGGCGTGCGCGCGCTCATGGCGTACCGTCGACGGCGGTCACGGCCGACGAGAACACATAGCCCTCGTTGCGCAACGTCTTGATGTAGCGCGGTTCGCGCGCGCCGTCTCGCAGGCGCTGGCGCAGCCGGCTCACGAGCAGGTCGATCGACCGGTCGAACGGGTCGGATTGCCGCCCCTGCGTGAGATTGAGCAACTGGTCGCGCGTCAGCACGCGTTGCGGGTTGTCGAGGAACACGCGCAGCAGCCGGTACTCGGCGCCGCTCAGCGCGACCAGCGTGCCTTCGGCGTCGAGCAGGTGGCGCCCGGTCGTGTCGAGCCGCCATTCGCCGAATGCGAGCATCTCGGCCGTTTCCGTCACCTGCATGCCGGGCGGCAGCATGCGCGCGCGGCGCAGCACCGAGCGGATCCGCGCGAGCAGCTCGCGCACCGCGAACGGCTTGGCCAGGTAGTCGTCGGCGCCCATCTCCAGGCCGATGATGCGGTCGGTTTCCTCGCCGCGCGCGGTCAGCATCAGCACGGGCACCGTGCGGAACTTGCCGGCGCGCAGGTCGCGGCACAGCGTGAGGCCGTCCTCGCCGGGCATCATCAGGTCGAGCACGATCAGGTCGGGCGCGCCGTCGTCCAGCACGTTGCGCATCTCGCGGCCGTTCGCGGCCAGCGACACGCGCATGCCGTTCTTCTCCAGATAATCCGCGATCAGTTCGCGGATCGCGCGATCGTCGTCGACGATCAGCACGTGGTCGATCTTGTCCATGAGTCGTGGTCGGTGTCGGGGTATTCGGGCAGGCGATGTCCGCTTTTATACCGCACGGCGGGCATGCGTTTGTATCCCAATGTATCGCGCCGCCGCGACGACACACAACATTGCACACGCGCGGCCTGCCGGACACATCGCAGATACGTCGACGCAGCCTAATGGGGCCTGTCGAAACACGTCCGGCCACCGCCTCCGAGCGGTGGCCTCCCGCTCAGGAGAACGCCATGCTGCCCCGATTCAAGATCGCCGCCCTCGTCATCGCCCTCGCCGCCACGGCCGGGCTCGCCGCGTTCGCAGGCACCCGCGACGACGCGGACATGCCGGCCTCGCAGGCCGGCACGGCGGCGCCCGATTTCACCGGCATCGACCGCTGGCACAACAGCGCGCCGCTGACGCTCGGCCAGTTGCGCGGCAAGGTCGTGCTCGTCGATTTCTGGACGTACTCGTGCATCAACTGCATTCATACGATTCCGTACGTGAAGGAGTGGGACCGGAAATATCGCGACCAGGGGCTCGTCGTGGTCGGCGTGCATACGCCCGAGTATCCGTTCGAGCGCGACGCGGGCAACGTCGCCGATGCGATCAAGCGCTTCGGCATCCGGTATCCGGTCGCGCAGGACAACCGCTACGACACGTGGCGTGCGTACGGCAACCAGTACTGGCCCGCGCTGTACCTGATCGACGCGAACGGGAAAGTCGTCTACACGCGCTATGGCGAAGGCGGGTATGACAAGACGGAGGCGGCGATTCGTCAAGCGCTGGCGCAGGCCGGTGAAGGCGCGAAGGGCACGACGCGCACGCAGTAACGGGCCGACGCGCGGGCGTGGCGCTCGCCCGCTCGCGCCTGCCTGCCAGGGGCGCTCACCCGCGCTTCGCGTCGGCCGCCTCGATCATCGCTTCCCCGATCGCGAGGTTGCCGTTCGCGACCAGCGCGTCGCCCGCGCCGCGGATATCGGCCTCCGCCTTGTTCTGCCCGAGCTTGCGCTTGCCGACGAGCCGCGTGATCTCGATCTGCAGCCCGACGATCGACTGCAGCATCGCGTCGAGATAATCCGCCGGCGCGTCGCCCATCTTCCATGGCACCGGCTGCGACGCCTCGTGCGTGCGCGTCAGCCGGGCGACCACGCCACGCACGAACTTCTCGTCGTCGCGCACCGTGATGCGGCCGTGCGCATGCACGACCACGTAATTCCACGTCGGTACCTGCCGGTGCGCGACATGCTTGCTCGGATACCAGGTCGGCGAGATGTATGCGTCGCCCGCGCGGAAGATCACGAGCACCTCGTCGCCGTTCGCGACGTCCTGCCAGACCGGATTCTCGCGCGAGACGTGCGCATGCAGTTCACCGAGCCCGCCGTCGGACGGCAACAGCTCGAACGGGATATGGTTCGCGTCGAGCCCGCTGTTGCCGTGCGTGATCAGGCTGCCGAACGGATGCTGCACGATCAGCTCGCGCAGCGCGTCGGGGTTGGGTTCGTTGAAATCGGCGGGGACGTACATGTCGGCTCCACGGTCATGCGGCGGTTGGAATGGATCAGGCGCTGGCCCGTCATGCGGCGATTGTGGCTCCAAACTGGTTTATGCTGTAGAGCCGGTTTGGAACAATTTCAGCAGACCAGAATCATGGCAAGAACGACCCGGAACGTCGAAATCCCGTCGCTCGGCGCGCTTGATCGCGCGGCCGGCGACCTGAGTCGCCAGCTCGCGCAGGCGCTGCGCGAAGCCGTGCGGCGCGGCGACGTCCGGCCCGGCGACACGCTGCCGTCCACACGGCTGC
>NZ_JAAGPO010000254.1:0-12416 GCF_017104825.1 Burkholderia sp. Ac-20345
GCCGGGGCTCGGGCTGAGTGCGGTGGCGCTCGTCGCGTTGCTGCTCGGGCTGACCGCCGCGGGGCAGCCTGGCGGTGCGGCATTCCCGCTTGCGATGCTGGTGGTGGCCGTCGCGGCAGGCGCCGGCTATGCGGCGCATGCGCGTCGGGCCAATGCGCCGGTGGTCGACCTGCGCCTGCTCGCACAGCCGCTGCTGAGGATCGGCGTGGTGGTCTATCTGTGCGTGCCGGGCATCTTTACGGGCGTCAACCTCGTCGCGTCGCTCTATCTGCAGAACGCGCTCGGATTGAGCGCCGCGCATGCCGGCGCGCTGATGCTGCCGTGGGCGATCGCGGCGTTCTTCGCGATCGCGACCACGCGCCGCTGCTTTCCGCGCCACGGCGCGAAGCCGTTGTTCGCGTGCGGCATCGCGATCGATTGTGTCGGCATCGCACTGCTCGCGACGCCGTGGGCGAGCGTCGAAGCCGTGCGCATCGCGGCGTTCGCGGCGATGGGGTTCGGCGCGAGCCTGTGCACGAGCACGTCGCAAAGCGCGGCGTTCGTCGATGTGCCGGCCGACCGGATGGGCGACGCGAGCGCGCTGTGGAACATCAACCGACAGCTGAGTTTTTGCATTGGCGTGGCCGCGCTCGGCAGCGCGCTCAATGCGTTGCTGGCGCTCGATGCGGGCGGCCATTCGCTCGCACCGTACCGCTGGTGCTTCGGGCTGGCGGTCCTGCTGACGTTACTGCCGCTCGGCCTGATCGCGCGGCTTCCCGCCCACCATGCGCCGGTCGCGCAACCTGCTTCATCCCATTCCTGAGAACCTGAGAGCCTTATGAATCTGCCGAATCCGTATTTCAAGGAAGTCGTCGATACCATCGCCGACATCGAGTGCTGGTTGTCCGGACGTGCCGGCCCCGAGCGGCTCGCGCCGCTGTTGGCGCGCTTCTCGCCGGGATTTTCGATGATCACGATGTCGGGTACGGTGCTGGATTACGCGGGCGTCGATGCGCTGTTTTCACACGGGCATGGCGCACGTCCGGGGCTGGTGATCGACATCGATGAATTGCGCGGGCTGGCCGTGTGGTCCGATGGCGCAACGATCGGCTATCGCGAGACGCAGACCGACGCGCAAGGGCGGCGCACGGTGCGGCGCTCGACGGTCGTGTTCCGGCGCGAGATGGATGGGCTGATCGTGTGGCGTCATCTGCACGAGACACCGGTCGCCGCATGAGCGACGGTATCCGCGGCCTCGCATGAAGCGGTGCGGATGCCGTGCCGGCGTTACTTGTCCAGCTCCGGATAGTGCCGGAAGATGCCCATGTCGTTGAACGGGATACGGCGCTCCGACTCGAGATAGAGCGCGACCGGCGAATGCAGCGCGACGCGGTCGTGCAGTGCGACCAGCGCCGGGATCTTCCGCTCCGCCCGCTTCATCGCTTTCGGAAACGCGTAGCGCAGGCCCTCGATCAACTGGAACAGCGACAGGTCCGCATAGCTGAGCGCGTTGCCGGCGAGGTAGCCGCTCTTGTGCGGATTCTGGTCGAGTACCCGCTCGAAGTAACCGAGGAATTTCGGCAATCGGTTTTCCAGGAAATCCGCCGCGCGCTCGGCGGCTTCTGCCTGCTGATCCTCGTAGTAGAGGCCGCTTGCGATCGGATGATGCGTGTCGTGGATCTCGGTGACGAAATCGGCGACGGTCAACTGAAGCTGGTGCACCCACAGCCGGCCGGCTTCGTCGCCGGGCGCGAGCCCCAGCCGAGTGCCGAGAAACAGCAGGATGTTCGCGGTCTGCCCGACCACCAGGTCGCCGGCTTTCAGGAACGGCGGCGCGAACGGCACGCATTCCGCCTTCGTGCTGTCCATCATGCGCATCATCGCCGGCACGCCCATGCCGCGCCCCGATTCACGCGCGACGTCGACATAGTCGGCTTCGGCTGCTTCAAGTGCGAGCCGCACGTACTCGCCTCGGCCCTGGATCTCGGGCCAGTAATACAGTTCGTATCGCATGCTGTTTTCCCGTTCGTTGAACCGGCTGCCACAGGCATCGTGATGACCGGGCGGCCGCGCGTCGCGTGCCGCCCGCTGCGAATAGACAGTCTAGGCGATCGCAGGAAAAGTGCCGCGCGCATCGCGCGCTACGCGTCGTGCTCGCCGCCTTCGGGGCCGTAGAAGAACACCCAGGTCGAGAAGTCGTCGGAGAAGCCGATGAAGCGGTGCTCGGCGCGCGCCGGGACGAACAGCACGTCACCCGTCGCGACTTCGCATTCGCGTCCGTCGACGACGAAGCGCGACGAGCCGGTGGCGATCACATAGACCTCGTCGCGCGTATGCGGCTTCTGCTTGTCCTCGATGCGCGGCCGGTACAGCTCGATGTCGAGCGTACCGTGGCGAAACAGCGTCGTGAACAGCGTGCCTGCTTCGTCGAGGCGGGCGATCGATTCGTTCAGGCCGAGCTTCATGGTGGGGGCTCCGGATCCAGATCGTGGGGGCTTGGGCATGCGCGTTGCACCATCGTATCTCGAAATAAGGAGCGCGACGTTCAGCGCCCGACGATGCAGGCGAATCGAGTCGCTCACCACCGATGAAACGGCGGAGGTGCACGCTCGCCAGGGATGAAACGCATGCGTCCATCGATGAAACGGCGCGACGATCGTCCGCATTCGATCGACAGGTTCACCGCGGTTTAATAAACGCCCACTACGATCCCGCATCGTCGATCGACCGATGCGCAGCGATCCGATTCGAGCGCCGGCCCTGACATCCATCGCCCAACCGCGCGACGCGTCTGGTTGTCGTTTCCCGTGAACCCGCGATTTGCAACGCCGTGACCGGCTGCCGGCGTTGCTCGCATCATTTCGTATTTCTCATGAATCTGAACCCGTCGGCTTCTTTACGCAGAAAATTCCTGGCTGCCGCGCCCGCGGTTGCGGTGGCGCCGTTGTTGAGCGCATGCGGCGGCGATGACGTCACGTCGGCACCCGTCACCGATGCGGCGCTGGCCGCGCAGATGTCCGCGAAGCTCAACGCGCAGCTCGGCGACGCGGCGACGGTCAACGCGCTCGTGCCGGCGCTGACCGATGTCGGTTTCACGTGGGACCTGCCGACGGTGCCGGCCGCGCAGATCGGCGCGATCGTCGCGTACAGCTTCGGCAATCGTCCGAACGCGGCAAGCGGCAATACGTCGAGCACTGGTGGCAACCAGTCCGCGCTGCCCGACCCGGGGCCCGTCAACGAAGCGCTCGCGGATGCCGTGTACCGCATTCGCCAGCTGAAACCGGTGAAGGTCTACACGCAGTGGGAGATCGCACGCTTTCTCGTGTCGAAGTACGGGATGGGCGCGGACGTGCTGTCGTCGGTCGAGCCGGTAATCGCGAGCGACGGCTCGATCGTTTACCTGAGCACGGCTGGCGTCGCGGCCGTGGCCGTGTCGCGCGCGGGCGGCGCGGCCGCGATGGGCACCGTCGCGGTGGTCGGCCACCGCGACCACGCGAAGCGCTGCATCCAGACCTCGCAGCAGGCGGGCATGAAGGCGGCAGCGGTGGCCGAGGTGTCGCTGCCGACGACGTACGACCCGCAATCGGGCCAGCCGTGGACGCGCAACCGCAGCCTCTATCTCGTGCACGACATGTATGCGCAGATGCTTGGCCGCGCGGTGACCGCGACGATGCAGGCGTTCCCGAAGGGCTGACGCCTTCCGCTCCCACTCGACTCTCAAGACCATGACGACCCGCCGCCATTTCCTGGCTTCCACTTCGTTGCTCGCCGCTTCGTCTGCGGCCGTTACCACCGCCTTTGCAGGCGACGCCCCCGTTTCCGATGCGGAATTGCAGCGCCAGATGCTCGGCAAGCTGGCGAACGAACTGAACGACCGCGCGACCGCCACCGACGAAGCCGGCTACCTTTTCGACACGTTTTTCTCGTGGACGCCACCGACCGTCGCCGCCGCCGCGATCAATACGATTGCCGCGTTCGGCTTTGGCAGTCGCGCAGGGGCATCAGGTGCCGCGCCGGTGCCTGGCCCCGTGAACGAGGCGATTGCCGACACCGTGTTCCAGCTTCGACAGAAGGTCCCGGCCCCGATCTTCGCGCAGCAGGAAGTCGCGAGCGTGCTCGCGTCGAAGTACGGACTGACGGCCGGCGTGACGTCGATCGCGACCCCGGCCTTGGCTGCCGGCAGCCCGATTCCGACGCCCGACGGCATCGCCGCCGCGATCGTCAAGCAGGCAGGCTCCGCTGCGGCGCTGGGGAAGGTCGGCGTCGTCACGCATTCGGATCAGGCGTCGATCGCCGTGCGCGTATCGACTGCGGCAGGGATGCAGGCCGCCGTGCCGGCCGGCCTGACGCTGCCGTCGCTCTACGATACGTCGGCGCAGATGCCGGCGTTGCGGCGGCGCGATCTCTACCTGATGAGCAACGTGGGCGTGCAACTCGGCATGCTGCGGCTCGACCTGATCAATCGCGAGTACCCGAACGGCTGAAGCCGCGAAGCATCGGCGCGCGCGATCCGCGATTCGCGATCGTGCTACACGGGATCGCGCGCGCCCGTTTGGCTGGTAATGCCGATACAGGTATTAGCACTACCAGCCAAACCACTGTTTTTAATGGGTTTTTTCGCGTCCAGCCTGCGCCGTGACGCGTTCTGCGTGGCATAATCGACCGCATCCGCAAGGCTTGTAGTCACAACGACCCCGCATACCCATGGCACAGACTCTCTACGACAAACTGTGGAACACCCACGTGGTCCACACCGAGGAAGACGGCACGACTCTGCTCTACATCGACCGTCAGCTGCTGCATGAAGTCACGAGCCCGCAGGCATTCGAAGGGCTGAAGATGGCGCAGCGTCCGGTGTGGCGCATCAGCGCGAACCTGGCCGTGTCGGACCACAACGTGCCGACCACCGATCGCAGCCACGGCATCGCCGATCCCGTCTCGAAGCTCCAGGTCGACACGCTCGACGCGAACTGCGATGCGTTCGGCATCACGCAGTTCAAGATGAACGACGTGCGCCAGGGCATCGTCCACATCATCGGGCCGGAGCAGGGCGCGACGCTGCCGGGCATGACGATCGTGTGCGGCGATTCGCATACGTCGACGCACGGCGCGTTCGGCGCGCTCGCACACGGCATCGGCACGTCGGAAGTCGAACACGTGCTCGCCACGCAAACGCTGCTGCAGAAGAAGAGCAAGAACATGCTCGTGAAGGTCGAGGGCACGCTGCCGCGCGGTTGTACCGCGAAGGACATCGTGCTCGCGATCATCGGCAAGATCGGCACCGCAGGCGGCACGGGCTACGCGATCGAATTCGGCGGCTCGACGATCCGCGCGCTGACGATGGAAGGCCGCATGACCGTCTGCAACATGGCGATCGAAGCCGGCGCGCGCGCGGGCATGGTCGCGGTGGACGACACGACGATCGACTACCTGAAGGGCCGTCCGTTCGTGCCGACCGGCGCGGAATGGGGGCAGGCCGTCGAATACTGGCGCCAGTTCAAGTCGGACGAAGGCGCGCAGTTCGATCGCGTGGTCGAGCTGAACGCAGCCGAGATCGTCCCGCAGGTCACGTGGGGCACGTCGCCGGAAATGGTCACGTCGATCGACGGTCGCGTGCCCGATCCCGAGCGCGAGAAGGATCCGGTCAAGCGCGACGCGATGGAGCGTGCGCTGGCCTACATGGCGCTCGAGCCGAACACGCCGATCGAATCGATCAAGGTCGACAAGATCTTCATCGGCTCGTGCACGAACGCGCGTATCGAGGACATCCGCGCAGCCGCGTATGTCGTGAAGAAGCTGAACCGTCGCGTCGCGTCGAACGTGCGGCTCGCGATGGTCGTGCCGGGCTCGGGCCTCGTGAAGGCGCAGGCCGAGCGCGAAGGGCTCGACAAGGTGTTCACGGACGCCGGCTTCGAATGGCGCGAACCGGGCTGCTCGATGTGCCTGGCGATGAACGCCGACCGGCTCGATCCGGGCGAGCGCTGCGCGTCGACGTCGAACCGCAACTTCGAAGGCCGGCAGGGCGCGGGCGGTCGCACGCACCTCGTGAGCCCCGCGATGGCGGCGGCTGCGGCCATCGAAGGTCACTTCGTCGACATTCGCAAGCTGGGGTAACGCGTGACGGCATCGAAGGTCATTGCGCGGCTGGTTGCCGCACTGGCGCTGGCGGGGCTGGGTTTCCGCCTCGCGGGCTGCAATACCGTCCGAGGCTTCGGCCAGGACGTCAACGCCGCCGGCAACGCGCTTCAGCGCGCCGCGGACTGACGCCGCCGACCGAGAATTTGCGATGGGCGCCGGCTGGATGCCGGCCCTTCAACCGGATAGACGGATCATGGAAAAATTCACTGTGCATACCGGCGTCGTGGCGCCGCTCGATCGCGAGAACGTCGACACCGACGCGATCATCCCGAAGCAGTTCCTGAAGTCGATCAAGCGCACGGGTTTCGGCCCGAATGCGTTCGACGAATGGCGTTACCTCGATCACGGCGAGCCGGGCCAGGACAACTCGAAGCGTCCGCTGAATCCCGACTTCGTGCTGAACCAGCCGCGCTACCAGGGCGCATCCGTGCTGCTCGCGCGCAAGAACTTCGGCTGCGGCAGCTCGCGCGAGCACGCGCCGTGGGCGCTGCAGCAGTACGGCTTCCGCGCGATCATCGCGCCGAGCTTCGCTGATATTTTCTTCAACAACTGCTTCAAGAACGGCCTGCTGCCGATCGTGCTGACCGAGCAGCAGGTCGATCACCTGTTCAACGAGACGGTCGCGTTCAACGGCTTCGAGGTGACGGTCGACCTCGATGCGCAGGTCGTACGCACGGGCGACGGCCGCGAGTATCCGTTCGAGGTCACCGCGTTCCGCAAGTACTGCCTGCTGAACGGCTTCGACGACATCGGCCTCACGCTGCGCCACGCGGACAAGATCCGCCAGTTCGAGGCCGAGCGCCTCGTCAAGCAGCCGTGGCTCAACACCAAGCTGGTCGGCTGAGATCGCCATTCGGGCGGGCGCGCCGGCGGCGCGTTCGCCGGCCTGCCTCCATAAAAACCTACCCAGTCAGGAATTTCGCATGAAGATTGCAGTGCTGCCCGGCGACGGCATCGGTCCGGAAATCGTCAATGAAGCGGTGAAGGTGCTGAACGCACTCGACGAGAAGTTCGAACTCGAACAGGCGCCGGTCGGCGGCGCGGGCTACGAGGCGAGCGGCCATCCGCTGCCGGACGCGACGCTGAAGCTCGCGAAGGAAGCCGACGCTATCCTGTTCGGCGCGGTGGGTGACTGGAAGTACGACTCGCTCGAGCGCGCGCTGCGCCCCGAGCAGGCGATCCTCGGGCTGCGCAAGCACCTCGAGCTGTTCGCGAACTTCCGCCCGGCGATCTGCTATCCGCAACTCGTCGATGCATCGCCGCTGAAGCCCGAGCTGGTCGCGGGCCTCGACATCCTGATCGTGCGCGAGCTGAACGGCGACATCTACTTCGGCCAGCCGCGCGGTGTGCGCGCGGCACCGGACGGCCTGTTCGCGGGCGAGCGCGAAGGCTTCGACACGATGCGCTACTCGGAACCGGAAGTGCGCCGCATCGCGCACGTCGCGTTCCAGGCGGCTCGCAAGCGCGCGAAGAAGCTGCTGTCGGTCGACAAGGCGAACGTGCTCGAGACGTCGCAGTTCTGGCGCGACATCATGATCGACGTGTCGAAGGAATACGCGGACGTCGAGCTGTCGCACATGTACGTCGACAACGCGGCGATGCAGCTTGCGAAGGCGCCGAAGCAGTTCGACGTGATCGTCACGGGCAACATGTTCGGCGACATCCTGTCGGATGAAGCGTCGATGCTGACGGGCTCGATCGGCATGCTGCCGTCGGCGTCGCTCGACAAGAACAACAAGGGCCTGTACGAGCCGTCGCACGGTTCGGCGCCGGACATCGCGGGCAAGGGCATCGCGAATCCGCTCGCGACGATCCTGTCGGCCGCGATGATGCTGCGCTACTCGCTGAATCGTGCGGAGCAGGCCGATCGCATCGAGCGCGCGGTGAAAACGGTGCTCGAACAGGGCTACCGTACGGGCGACATCGCGACGCCGGGCTGCCAGCAGGTCGGCACGACGGCGATGGGCGACGCGGTGGTCGCGGCGCTGTAACGCAATCATGTAGAAAGGGCGCGAACGGGCCGCGAAATCGGCCGGTTCGCGTGCGGTTGGCCGTTGTGCGGGCCACCGGCTTTGTGTAGACTCGAACGATGGCGCATTTTTCCCTGATCTCCCCGGTCTTGAAACTCCACGGCAACATTGCCCGTGCGGGTGCGCGCGCCATCGTCATCACGAAAACCATTACCACGAAAACGATCATTAAACGCTGATCGTCCGTCGTGCCCGCCTATTTCCCCGCGCGGTCACACCGGGGACGGAAATGGCGGGGAAGCTCCATCAAAGGGTTAGTCATGAACGTAGGTCTCGTAGGTTGGCGCGGCATGGTCGGCAGCGTCCTGATGCAGCGCATGCAGGAAGAGGGCGATTTCGACCTGATCGAACCGGTGTTTTTCAGCACCAGCAACACGGGCGGCAAAGCGCCGTCGTTCGCGAAAAACGAGACTACGCTCAAAGACGCGACCAACGTCGACGAGCTGAAGAAGTGCGACGTGATCATCACGTGCCAGGGCGGCGACTACACGAATGACGTGTTCCCGAAGCTGCGCGCGGCCGGCTGGAACGGCTACTGGATCGATGCGGCATCGTCGCTGCGGATGAAGGACGACGCGGTCATCATCCTCGATCCGGTCAACCTCGACGTGATCAAGGACGCGCTCGTCAAGGGCCAGAAGAACTTCATCGGCGGCAACTGTACGGTCAGCCTGATGCTGATGGCGCTCGGCGGCCTGTTCCGCGAGAACCTCGTCGACTGGATGACGGCGATGACCTACCAAGCCGCATCGGGCGCGGGCGCGCAGAACATGCGCGAACTGCTGTCGCAGATGGGCACGCTGAACGGCGCGGTGAAGGAGCAGCTCGCCGATCCGGCTTCCGCGATCCTCGACATCGACCGCCGCGTGCTGGCCGCGATGAACAGCGATGCGATGCCGACGAGCAACTTCGGCGTGCCGCTCGCCGGCTCGCTGATCCCGTGGATCGACAAGGATCTCGGCAACGGGATGTCGAAGGAAGAGTGGAAGGGCGGCGCGGAAACCAACAAGATCCTCGGCAAGCCGGCCATGGGCGAGCCGGGTTCGATTCCGGTCGACGGCCTGTGCGTGCGGATCGGCGCAATGCGCTGCCACTCGCAGGCGCTGACGATCAAGCTGAACAAGGACGTGCCGCTCGACGAGATCAACGGCATCCTCGCGTCGGCGAACGACTGGGTGAAGGTCGTGCCGAACGAGCGTGAAGCGTCGATGCGCGACCTGTCGCCGGCGAACGTCACGGGCACGCTGACGGTGCCGGTCGGCCGCCTGCGCAAGCTCGCGATGGGTGGCGAGTACCTGTCGGCGTTCACGGTCGGCGACCAGCTGCTGTGGGGCGCGGCCGAGCCGCTGCGCCGCATGCTGCGCATCCTGCTCGACAAGTAAGCCTGCATGTCCGGCCCGCGAGACGCGGGCCGCGGTGCACAAGATTGCGCGCCGCGTCGGCCTTGACGATATCAAGGCTGGCGCGGCGCGTTTTTCATGCGCGGGTCAGCGCATGTTCAGGAGCGTCTGGTCGACGGTCTGCTGGGTCTTGATCGTCTGCGCATTGGCCTGGTAATCGCGCTGCGCCTTGATCAGGTTCACGAGCTCGGTCGTCAGGTCGACGTTCGAGTTTTCCAGCGCGCTCCCCTGCAGCGTGCCGTGGTTCGTGCTGCCCGGCGCGGAGATCTGCGGCACGCCCGACGCGGAGGTTTCCACGTACTGATTGCCGCCGATGTTCTCGAGCCCGTTCGGGTTGTTGAAGTTCGCGAGCGCAATCAGGCCGAGCACCGCGCTCTGGCCGTTCGAGTAATTGCCGGTGAGCTTGCCGTCGGTGCCGATCGAGAACGTCGTCAGCGTGCCGCTCGCGAAGCCGTCCTGCGCGAGATTGTTCACGCCGCTTTTCCCGCCGAACTGCGTCGTGCCGCCCAGGTCGAGCGTCAGGTTCTGCGGATTGGCGGCGCCCGACGCGTTCGGGATCGAGAACGCGAACTGGCCGAGGCTCGGCGTCGGCTGGCCGGTTGCGGCCGACGTCGTTGAGGTGATCCGGCCCGATGCGTCGAACGTGACGGTGCCGAGATTCGTCGGCGTCTGGCCCCGCACGCCCGCGTAGGCCTGCCAGGTGCCGGCCGCGTTCTTCGTGAAATACATCGACACCTGTTGCGCGCCGCCGAGCGTGTCGTACACCTGGATCGACGAATTGTAGTTGTACGTCGTGTTGTCGCCCGCGTTGAACGGCGTCTTGGCCGGCACCTTGTCCTGCGAGTTCAGGTTGAACTGGCCGGTGACCTTCGTCGTCGCCTGCGGTGCGATGTTGTTGGTCGGCGCTTGCAGCGGCACGGTCGCCGCCGTATTGATCGCGCCGCCCGGGCCTGCCGCATAGCCCATCAGGTTGCGGTTTTGCGCGTCGACGATGGCGCCGCTCTTGTCTCGGTGGAATACGCCGTCACGCGAGTAGGTCGTCACGCCGTTGTTCGACATCTGGAAGAAGCCGTTGCCGTTGATCGCGATGTCGAGCGACGACTTCGTCGTGTTGATCGTCCCCTGGCCGAATTGTTGCTGCACCGACGTGAGCCGCGTGCCGATGCCGATCTGCGTATTGGTCGAGGTCGCGACCGAATTCGCGTACATGTCGGCGAAGTTCGCGCGGCCCTGCTTGAAGCCAACCGTGTTTGCGTTCGCGATGTTGTTGCCGATCACGTCGAGATGGTTCGCCGCGCCGGCCAACCCGCTCAAACCCTGTTGATAGCCCATGTTCGATCCCCGTAACGAGCTGGTGAGTAAATGCAGTCGTGCGACTGCGCGATGCCTCCCTGGCACCTCACGGCGTCAGCCCGGCCGACCGCGTGCCCGCCTTTCCGGCAGGTGCGAGCGCGATGGTCGAACTGCGCCGATTCTTGTTTGAAGACGATCCTAGCGACGGCAATTATTTGATCTGTGTAATTTTGTGTAATGTAATTGAATTGTCGACGAAATGATGGATTTCGTATGAGTAATGGAGAGGGGTGTGGGCTTGGAAGCCTTGTGGGGCGGGGGTTTGGTGGCGGAAATGTTCAATTCGACGATAAGGGACGGGAATTGGCCTCTTATCGATCAATTGAAATTGATTTGAATGGGGTGAGTGATCAACTGGATTTATTTTTATTGTCTGTTGTTAATCCATTAACGGCGGGCGGCGTGAATTATTGAGCAAATGTGCACGATTTTCCGGGCGCGGCGCGGCATCGAGCCCCGGTTGTGCAAGCCACCCGGTGAGCGAGCAAACGCCGCGACAATCGTTCCGGATGCGATGCGGTCGGGTTTTTTTCAACTGCGGCAGGCGTGCTTCCGATCGATCGCGGGCGCTGGTCTCGGCGTGCGCACCGGCGCATCAGCGCGGACCGGTCGCAGGGTGCGCCGATGTGCGAGCGCGGCAGGTTGCACCCATCGGCGACGAATTCGGCCCGAACGCGATCGCGTGAAGTAAACTACGCGGTTACGACGCACAGAGCCTCCGAAAGCGTCGCGTTCGACGCGACGCTTTTGCATTTCTGCGGCAACTTTATTGACGCTTTCAACCGCGAATCCGAGCCGCGCCCGCGCGCGGCGATAGAGCCAACGATGTCCCGAATTTCCTTGTTTCCGCGTCTGTCCCGTCTGTCGCGCGCCGTGCGTGGCGCGCTGGCGATCCTGGCGCTCGGCGCAACCGCATCGGCCTGGGCGGCCGGCACCGGCGAACTGCCGGCGTCCGCTGCCGACGGCGCGGTGCCGCTTACCGTGACGGTCCAGCCCGGCCAGTCGCTGAACGACATCGCGAAAGCGGCCACGCAGTCGCGCGATCCCGGTGTGCTCGCGCGTGCCGGCCGCGCGCTGTTCGACGCCAATCCGCAGGCGTTCATGAAGCACGACGCGAGCCGCCTGAAAGTCGGCGCGACGCTGACCGTGCCCGCGCTCGACGCGACAGGCGCGGCACTCGTGCCGGCCGGTGCGTCCGCGGCATCCGGTGCAGCGGCAGCTTCCGCACCCGCTGTGGCATCGAGCGGTACGGCGGTCGCGCAGCATGGCGCGTCCGCGCCGCATCCGGGATCAGCCGTGCAATCCGCGCCGGTGGCGCCCGCCGTGCATGCGGCGCCGGTGAGCGGCGCGAGCGCCGCAACAGATCGGAAGAGCGGCGGGTAGGGAAAGAGTGTGATCTAGCGTGTAGGACACGGTGGTCGCCGTAGGAAGAAAAAAAAAGACATAGTTGTATACAGTAGTGTGGTATACCTTGATAACAATTGGAGTGTTTACGGTAGTGCTCTACGTTATGATT